>NZ_JARAVO010000335.1:0-7973 GCF_033792805.1 Streptomyces sp. PA03-1a | reverse complement strand
AGGGGGTCGATCAGGGGGGTGGGCATCGGTGCTCCGTATCCGGGAGGTGTCGAGGACACCGACAGGACGCGGGGCGGCACGGGAAGTTCGATCGCCGGCGAGTGACGGTCGTCACAGCCGGGCGGCGGGCCGGCCGCGTGTGCGCGCAGGGGCCGGTCGGCCCCGTCCTGCGGCGGAAATGATCCGTGTGGCCCCTGCTGCGGCAGTGCCGGCGCGTGCGACGGTCGTCGGACAGGGAAGGGAGCACGGCCATGAGCGGCAGGGCGGTGTTCTGGCGCTGGCGCCGCAATCCGCTGCGGCGACGGTCGGATGTCCTGGAGGCCTGGACGGGCGTGGCGGCGGCCCTGCTGATCGCCCTGGGGGCCCCGGCGGCCGGGGCGGCCACGGCGGCCGCGGTGGAGCAGTCCGAACTGCGGCGGAGCCAGGGCACCCACCTGGCGACGGCCGTCCTCACCGAGGACGCCGCGAAGGCCGTGGAGAACCCGTACACCGGCTCCATCGGAAAGGTCCTCACCACCGTCCGGTGGACCGCGTCCGACGGCTCCGCCCGAACCGGTCAGGCCCGAGTCGAACCGGGCAGCCCGGCGGGTTCCACCACGTCCGTCTGGCTGGACGCGGACGGCCGGCTGCAGCAGAACCGGCTCACCCCCGCGCAGGCCGAGGCCCAGGGCGTCGTCTTCGGCTCGGTCGCCGCCGCGGGCGCCTGCGCGCTGGTCCTCGCCGGGCGCTGGGTCGTCCGCCTGCGGATCGACCGCCGGCGCGCCGCGGCCTGGGGCCGCGAGTGGGAGGAAAGCGGCCCCTCATGGGGCCACCGCAGGGCCTGATCCCCGACGGCCCCCTTGACCGGCGCACGGGGCCCGGACGTCGGCCGGCGCCGGGGGAAGCAGGGGACGGACGACGGGCGGGGAGGACGAGGAGGCGCGGTGAGCGGTCTGGTGGTCGTAGGAGCGGACGGCTCGGCCTCGAGCCTTGCCGCGGTGGAGACGGCGGCCCGGGAGGCCGCATGGCGCGGCGCCGGACTGAGGGTGGTGCACGCCTTCCTGTGGCCGGCCATGCACGTGCCGCTGGGACCGCCGGCCCTGGGCCCGTCCGAGGGCGGCCTGCGTAACGCCGCGCAGCGGGTGGTGGCGGAGGCCGTGGAACGCGCCGGGCGCACGGCACCGGACGTGGACGTCACCCACGCCGTCGTGACCGGGGAACCCCTCACCGTGCTGGAGGCCCAGTCGCGCGCCGCGGAACTGGTCGTCGTGGGGTCCCGCGGCATGGGCGGCTTCGTCGGTCTGATGCTGGGTTCGACGGCGGTGCACCTCGCCGCGCACGGCCAGTGCCCGGTCCTGGTGGTCCGGGAGCAGCCGGCCGCCGGCGGTCCGGTCCTGCTGGGCGTCGACGGTTCCCCGGCCGGCGCGGACGCCGTCGACTTCGCCTTCGCCGAGGCCGCGTTGCGGGGCGCCGAACTCCTTGCCCTGCATGCGTGGACCCCGTGGCACACGCCCGTACCGCCGCCCCAGGACCCCGCGATGCCCTACGCGAGCGAGCCGGGCGAACTCGCCCGCACCGAGGAACGCCTGGTGGCCGAGACGATCGCGGGACGGCGGGAGCGCCACCCCGGGGTCGCGGTCCGCACGAAAACGGTGCGTGGCGCGACCCGCGAGACCCTCATCGAGGAGAGCCGGACCGCGCAGCTGCTCGTCGTCGGCGCACGCGGACGCGGCGGTTTCTCCGGGCTCGTGCTCGGCTCCGTCAGCCAGGCGGTCCTGCACCACGCGCACTGCCCGGTCGCCGTGGTGCGCGGCTCCGCCGCCGGACGGTGAGGGCGGTGCGCGGGCGCTGCATGTTGGGGCGCCCGGGGTGCTTCGCCGGGGCGCCCGGGTCCGGCAGGTCGTGGTGGTGGCCCGCGCAGGGCCGGCCGTACGCGCACCCCGCAGGGCGGCCTGGCCGTCCGCACCGGGCGCGCTGCCCTGCGCCCGGCCGTGCAGCCCTGAACGTGCGTTCGGCGGGCGGCGGCCGGGGGTGCTCGGGCGGTCGGCGGTGAGGAACCTCCTCAGCCGACCAGGATGCGTCGCCCGGTCACGCTGGCCGGGACGACGCGGATCCACAGGTCGCGGTCGCCGCCCGCCCAGGGGCCGGCGTACTCGCGCTCCGCCAGCCGGCGCACGGTCCCCGGATCGGTGACGGCGGAGGCGACACCTCGGACGAGCACGCTCCAGCCCTGGCTGAGGGCCTCGTCGACCTGGTCGACCTCGAAGGCGCACCTGGTGTCCGCGGCCGCCGCGGGCGTGGCCCCGGGATGGGTGCGGAAGGCGATCACGCCCTCGGTGACCGTGTAGTTGACCGGCAGGATCGCCAGCCCGTCGGGCGTGTCCAGCCCGATCCTGCCGACCCCGTGCGTGGACAGCAACGCCCAGCACTCCCCGGGGCCGAGTTCCACCAGTGACGCCCGGCCCGCCGCGCGTCCCCGGCCGGGCGGCAGCTCCGCCTCGCCGCCGCTCAGCGCCGACACGCTCGTCCCCAGCGCCGTGGCCAGCCCGTGCAGGGTGGAGCTGCCCGGCGCCGCGGTCGGCTCCTGCTCCACGTACCGCAGATAGCCCGGGGCGATGCCGGCGCGTTCCGCCGTCTCCTCCAGGGACAGGCCCAGTTCCTCCCGGCGGCTCGCGATCCGGCGCCCGATGTCCCCGGCCGCGGCGGCCGCGTGCTGCTGCGTCATGACCGGTCACGTCCTTCCGTACGTCGCGGATGCGTCCCCTCCAGGGTCCCGCGGTCGGCGCGGCGCCGCCGCCGGGACGGCGTCCGGGCCGGACCGGCGGCACAGGCAGGGCCGCCACCCCCCGCCACCGCGCCGGTAGACGACCCGTACGCTTGATCACAGCGGTGACCTGCTCCCACCGTCCCGGGCGGCGCATCCTTCGCCCATGGGCCGGTCGGCCCCCGTACGGGCCCGGCGGGCCCCTGCCGGAGGCCCGTCGCCGGCGGGAAGCTGGGGGCGAACAGCCCCCGCCCTTCGTCCCGTTCGCCAGGAGGCACGTCATGTCCCGTACGGTCACAGCCGGTCTCGACGGATCGCCCGAGAGCCGGGCCGCCGCGGACTGGGCCGCCCGCGAGGCACTGCGCCGCGGACTGCCCCTGAGGCTCGTGCACGTGTACGACTGGCAGCCGTACGCGTCCGCCTACGCCCCGCTGGCCGGGGCGGTGGCAGCGGTGGACCCCGACGCCCAGCGGCAGTGGGCCGAGTCCGTGCCGCGCGACGCCGCGGACGAACTCGCCGGGCGTCACCCGGACCTGGAGATCTCCGCCGGGGTCGTGAGCGGGCAGCCCGCGGCGGCCCTCGCGGCCGCCGCCGAGGAGTCGGAGCTGCTGGTGCTCGGCTCCCGGGGCCTCGGCGCCCTCGCCGGTTTCCTCGTCGGCTCCGTGGCCTCCGCGACCGTCGCGCAGGCCGTCCGCCCGGTCGTCCTCGTACGGGCCGGTGAGACGGGCGAGGACGAGCACCGCCCGGACCTCGACGGGCTGGTCTCGGAGTACACGCCCTTCCGTGAGGTGGTGCTGGGCATCGACCTGGCCCGTCCCCACGACGATCTGCTGGCCTTCGCCTTCGAGGCCGCCGTGCTGCGCGGGACGGGCCTGCACGTCGTCCACGGCTGGAACCTGCCGGGTTCCTACGGCTACAACCCCGCGGCGATCGCCCTGGACCTGGAGCACGAGCTGACCGACGCCCAGGCGAAGGCGCTCACCCAGGCGCTGGCGCCGTGGCGGGCCAAGTACCCCGCCGTGGAGGTCGTGGAGCACTCCCTGGTCGGCGGGGCGGCGCACCACCTGATCGAGGCGGCGGCCGACGCCTCACTGGTCGTCGTCGGCCGCCGTGTCCGGCGCGCGGCCGCCGGCCTGCACATCGGCCCGGTGACCCATGCGGTGCTGCACCATGCCAAGGCGCCCGTGGCGGTCGTCCCGCACGACTGACGGTCGCCGTCGTTACGCCCAAGGCCGTCCCGGGTCAGCGGGCGGGGCGGCCCACCGCGTCGATGAGCGCCGTCTCCTCGTCCGTCAGCCGCAGCGCGCCCGCCGCCACGTTGTCGGCCAGGTGTTCCGGATCGCCGGTCCCCGGGATGGCGAGCACGTGGTCGCCCTGCGCGAGCGTCCACGCCAGCCGCACCTGCGCGGGCGAGACACCGTGGGCGGCCGCGACGGCGAGCACCGCGTCGCTCTCGGCGCCGCCGGCGCCGGGCCCCTGCTCGCGGCCCCCGCCGGCGATGGAGAAGAAGGGCACGAAGGCGATGCCCTGGGCGCCGCACTCCCGCAGCAGGTCGTCGCTCTCGCGCGCGTCGACGCCGTAGCGGTTCTGGACGCACACCACGGGGGCGATGGCCCGTGCCTCGGCCAGGTGCTCGGGACGGACGTTGGAGAGGCCCAGGTGGCGGACGAGCCCGGCCTCGCGCAGCTCGGCCAGGGCGCCGAAGTGCTCGGCGACGGAAGTGCCGCCCATGAAGCGGAGGTTGACCAGGTCGAGGTGGTCGCGGCCGAGCTGCCGCAGGTTCTCCTCGACCTGGCCGCGCAGCTGGTCGGGGCGGGCGGCGGTGGCCCACTCCCCGGAGGCGTCCCGTGCGGGCCCCACCTTGGTGGCGATGACCAGGTCCTGCGGGTACGGCGCCAGGGCCGAGTTGATGAGCTCGTTGGCCGAACGCAGCCGTGAGAAGTAGAAGGCGGCGGTGTCGATGTGGTCGACGCCGAGCTCGACGGCGCGGCGCAGCACGCCGATCGCGCGCTCCCGGTCGCTGGGCGTGCCGAGGTGGAAGGCGGCGCTGCCAGTCAGCCGCATCGCGCCGAAGCCGATCCGGTTCACCTTCATGTCGCCGAGGAGCCAGGTGCCGGCGGCGGCCGCGGAGATCCTGCCAGTGGTCATGGGTGACTTTTCCTTTCGCCGGCCTGGAGTATCCCCCAGCGCTTTCCGTCGCCGGTGAGCGGCCGGGATGGCCACCGCCCCTCTCCATTACTTGAACGATTCAGTATGTGACGGGCAGGAAGATACGCGGCGGCGGGCACCGCGACAAGGCGCCAGACACCGGAAGCCGCTTTCCCGCTCCCGGGGGGCGGCTCGTCATCGCACTATCGTCCCTTGTGCAGGGGTTTGTGGCGGTCCGTCGACAGCGTGGCCCGCACAGGCCATGGTTTGGGCTGCCGCTCTTGACGGTCTCTGCGGAGTCATCCTAGGTTGCCGATGGCTCTAAAAACGATTCATTCGCTCTCAGGCCAGTGGCCGGGCATCGGGCTGCCCGGCAACCGCGTTCCACGGCCGCATGCCGCCGGCCAACCGCCGACCGGTGGTACTCCTCCGCGCCCGGAAGGAGTTCCGAGAATGTCCGCACCACCTCCGTCACGGCCGTCCCGCCGGAACGTGCTGACCGCCGGCGTCGCAGCGGCCGCGACCCTTACGGCTGCCACGCAGGCCGTCCAGGCGACCCCCGCCGCCGCCGCGCCGAGCGCCCCCGAGCCGACGGGCGCCGTCGGGAGCCGGCCGGTGCCCGCGGCGCGTCCGAAGCTCGACCCGCTGCCGCTGTCCGCCGTGCGCCTGCTGGACAGCCCGTTCCTCGACAACATGCGGCGCACCTGCGCCTACCTGCGCTTCGTCGACGTCGACCGGCTCCTGCACACCTTCCGCCGCAACGTCGGACTTCCCTCGTCCGCCGAGCCCTGCGGCGGCTGGGAGGCCCCGGACGTCCAGCTGCGCGGCCACACCACCGGGCACCTGCTGTCCGCGCTCGCCCAGGCCCACGCCCAGACCGGCGAGGCGGACCACGCCGACAAGGCCCGCGTCCTCGTCGCCGCACTCGCCGAGTGCCAGGCGGCCGCGCCCGCCGCCGGGTTCCACGACGGCTACCTGTCGGCCTTCCCCGAGTCGGTCTTCGACAGCCTGGAGGCGGGCGGCAAGCCCTGGGCGCCGTACTACACCCTCCACAAGATCATGGCCGGGCTGCTCGACCAGTACACCCTCAGCGGCAACCGGCAGGCCATGACCGTGCTGCTGGGGATGGCCGCCTGGGCGGACGCGCGGACCGCGCCGCTGCCGCACGAGCGCATGCAGTCCGTGCTCAAGGTCGAGTTCGGCGGGATGAACGACGTGCTGACCCGTCTCCACCTCGTCAGCGGCGACCCCGCACATCTGCGCACCGCCCGCCGCTTCGACCACGAGGAGCTCTACGCGCCGCTCGCCGCCGGCCGCGACGAACTGGCCGGTCGTCACGCCAACACCGAGATCGCCAAGGTCGTCGGCGCGCCGTTCGGCTACGAGGCCACCGGGGAGCGCCGCTACCTCGACATCGCGCGCACCTTCTGGCGCACCGTCGTGGAGCACCACACCTACGCCATCGGCGGCAACTCCAACCTGGAGTTCTTCGGGCCCCCGGACGAGATCGTCAGCCGTCTGTCGGAGAACACCTGCGAGAACTGCAACAGCTACAACATGCTCAAGCTCGGCCGGCAGCTCTTCCTGCACGAGCCGTCCCGCACCGCCTACATGGACCACTACGAGTGGACCCTGTACAACCAGATGCTGGGCGAGCAGGACCCCGACTCCGAGCACGGATTCGTCACGTACTACACCGGGCTGTGGGCCGGCTCCCACCGGCAGCCCAAGGGCGGGCTCGGCGCGGAGCCCGGCAGCTACAGCGGCGACTACGACAACTTCTCCTGCGACCACGGCACCGGTCTGGAGACCCACACCAAGTTCGCGGACAGCATCTACTTCCGGTCCCGCGACGCGCTCTACGTCAACCTCTTCATCCCCTCCGAGGCGGACTGGCGGCCCCACGGGGCGCCGGACGGGGTGACCATCCGGCAGCACACCGTCTCCGAGGACACCGTGCGCATCACCGTCGCCGAGGGCGGCGGCCGCTTCGCGCTCAAGGTCCGGATACCGGGCTGGCTGGCGGACGGCCGGGGGCGGGCCCGGGTACGCGTGGCCGGACACCCCTACTCCGGCCGCGTCGAGCCCGGCACCCACCTCACCCTCGACCGGTGCTGGCGGGCCGGGGACACCGTCGAACTCACCCTGCCCCGCGAACCCGTGTGGCGCCCCGCGCCCGACAACCCGCAGGTGCGCTCGGTGTCGTACGGTCCGCTCGTGCTGGCCGGCGCCTACGGCCCGAAGGAACTGACCACCATCCCCGGGATCCGGCCGGAGTCCCTGCGGCCCGTGCGCGGCGGCGACGGCGCGTTCACCGCCGAGGCGGCCGGCGGCGCGGTCACCCTGAAGCCGTTCCACCAGGTCCACCACGAGAACTACACGGTCTACTGGGCGGTCGCCCCCCGCGCCGGCCGCGAGCGCGACGTCGCCCGCTACCCCCTCGACGAGGGCACGGGCACCAGCGCCGCCGACGCCACCCGGACGTTCGCCCCCGCGACGCTCACCGCGGGCGCCTCCTGGACCGCGGACGGGCCGGTCGGCCGGACCGCCGTCGCCCTCGACGGCGCCGGGGGCCACGTCGCCCTGGCCCCCGCCCTGCCCGCCGGGCTGTCCGAACTGACCGTCAGCATGTGGGTACGGGTGGACGTCCTGGTCAACTCCGCCCGCGTCTTCGACCTCGGCTACCACAAGGACACCTATCTGTTCCTCACCCCGCGCACCGGCGCGGGACGCGCCCGGGCCGCCCTGAAGATCGCCGGCATGGAGGCCGAGGACGTCATCGACGCCGCCGCACCGCTGCCCACCGGCCGCTGGACCCACGTCGCGCTCACCCTCGGCGACGGCGCCGGCATCCTCTACGTCGACGGCGCCGAAGCCGGCCGCAACGCGGCGATGGCCGCGAGCCCGCTGCTGCTCGGCACGACCACGCACAACTACCTCGGCCGCTCGCAGAACCCCACGCACCCCTACCTCACCGGTGCGGTCGCCGGCTTCCGGCTGCACAACCGCGCCCTGGCGCCCGCCGACGTCGCCGCCCTCGCGGCCCCCTGACACGGCCGGCGCGAGCGCCCCGGCCCGCCCC
>NZ_JARAVO010000334.1:0-8167 GCF_033792805.1 Streptomyces sp. PA03-1a | reverse complement strand
CGTACAACCCGCCCTCGTACGGGCCGCCGTCCTACCCCACCCGGCCCGCCTGGGACACCCCGGTCCCGGGGCCCCGGCGCCGCCGCTGGGGCGGCGTGGTGTCCGCGGTCACCGCGGCGGTCGTGGCCGTCCTGGTCACCGTGACGGTCGTCGTCGACCCCTTCGGAGACGACCCGAAGAGGCGGTCCACCCCCACCGCCCAGGACCTGATCGCCGCCCGCAGGCCCACCGGCGGCTACAACGGCGCCCTCACCGGCGCCGTCAACCCGTCCACCGCCAAGGGCGGCACCCTCAGGCTCATCTCGGCCTACACCCCCGACTCCCTCGACCCGGCCCGCACCTACTCGCCGATCGTGTGGAACCTCGGCCGCCTCTACCTGCGCAAACTCGTCGACTTCGCCCCGCAGCCCGGCGCCGCGGGGACCCGGCTCGCCCCCGACCTCGCCACCAGCACCGGCACGATCTCCGACGGCGGCCGCACCTACACGTACACCCTCAAGGAGGGCGTCACCTTCGAGGACGGCACGCCGATCACCTCACGGGACGTCAAGTACGGCATCGAGCGCACCTTCGACAGGGACCTGTACCCCGGCGGCCCCACCCACCTGCGCGACCTGCTCGACCAGGGGCAGGACTACCCCGGCCCCTACAAGGACACCGACCCCGACGGGCTCGGCCTGAAGAGCGTCGAGACCCCCGACGACGGCACGATCGTCTTCCACCTCGACGCGCCCTTCGCCGACTTCCCCCACGTCCTCGCGCTGCCCATGTCCTCGCCCGTCCCGAAGGCGAAGGACACCAAGGAGAGCTACCAGGACCAGCCGGTCGCCAGCGGCCCCTACCGCATCGCCTCCTACGACGCCGCCAAGGGACTGCGCCTGGTGCGCAACGACAAGTGGGACCCGGCGACCGACGCGATACGCACCGCCCTGCCCGACGAGGTGGAGCTCACCATCGCCGCGGACGCGGCCGCCGTGGACACCGCCCTGATGAACGGCACCGCCGACCTCGACCTCGCCCAGGCCGGCGTCCAGGAGGCCACCCGGACCCGCATCCTCGCCGACGACGCGCTCAAGTCCCGCGCGGACCTCGTGCAGACCGGCGCGGTCCGCTACTTCTCCCTGCAGACCGCCGTCGCGCCCCTGGACGACTACCGCTGCCGCTGGGCCGTCCAGTACGCCACCGACCGCAGCCTGCTGCGTGACGCCCTGGGCGGCCAGGACGCGGGCGACGTCGCCGGCGGCATGCTCCCGCCGACCATCGGCGGCCACGACCGGCACCTGGACACCTACGGCACCGTGACCGGCGGCTCCTACCCCGACCAGGCCCGCCGCTTCCTCGGCGAATGCGGCCACGCCAAGGGGTTCAGCACGGTCGTCGCGGTCTCCGCCACCGATCAGGCAGCCCGCAAGGCCGCGCAGTCGCTGGCCGGCCAGCTCGCCAAGGTGGGCATCACGGCGACCGTGCAGACCCCCGACGCCGCCGACTTCTACGCCGCCCTCACCGACCAGCAGCAGATCAAGGACAAGGGCTGGGGCATCGTCATGACCACCTGGCAGTCCGACTGGCCCTCCCCGGCCGGCTTCCTGCGCCCGCTGCTGCTGCCGGACAGCCCCAGCAACTACGCGGGGCTGGACGACCGGGAGATCAACTCCCTGATGGACGAGGCCGACTCCGAGACCAACCGCAACGCCGCCGACAACCTCTGGCGCACCGTCGACTCCACCGCCCAGGACCGCGGCACGCTCCTGCCCTTCCTCTACGACCGCCGCCTCAACTACCGGTCCGACCGCCTGGCCAACGCCTACGTCCACCCGGCCCTGGGCGGCCTCGACATCCAGGCCCTCGGCGTCAAGGGCTGACCGGGCGGCGCCGGGTCAGGACAAGCGGGGCGTGCAGCGGGGGACGCCGCGGATACGGATGAGAGGGTGCGCAGGGCAGGTCCTGATCGACCCAGACGAGCTTGCCGCCGGTCGCGGACCGGAAGCCCCCCCGTGGCACAGCTGAGCGATCATGAAGAGGCCCCGGCCGTGCTCGTCGACGCCGCGAGCGTGGCGCAGGCGCGGGTGGCCACTGCCGCTGTCGAAGACTTCGCAGGTCAGGACCTGGTGCTTGATGAGCCTGAGACGCAGGGGGCCGACGCCGTGGCGGACGGCATCCGTTCAGGTGTGCGGCGCGGGAAAAGCCGATCTTCGTGCAATTCCAGCGAACCAGCCGGAGAGGTGCCTGAGGGCGGTCAGGCAGGCTCTCCTGGACGGTGGTCTGCTGGTGCGGGTACTGGCAGGCCCCCTGTCGATCGCCGGGTGACCACTGGGGCGGGGGCCTTTTCGGGAAACGCCCTCGACGGCTATTGTTCGAAACAATGCATTGAAGTGAGAGGGAATTGGCGTGGTGGGAACCGTGATTTTGCCGGGGTGGTGCGCAGAGCGTTAGCCTTGGCATATGGCCAAAGCGGCGTCCGGTTCGGGTGACAACAAGGAACTGAGCGATTTTCTGCGTTCGCGGCGCGCCCGGGTGGCTCCCGAGCAGGCCGGGGTCACGCCGGGGGCCAGTCGGCGTGTTCCGGGACTTCGTCGCGAGGAGGTCGCGTTCTCGGCCGGATTGAGCGTGGACTACTACATCCGTCTGGAACGCGGACGGGTGGCCAACGCCTCGGAGGCGGTGCTGGAGGCCGTGGCCCGGGCTCTGCAGCTCGACGACGCCGAGCGTGCGCACCTGTTCAACCTGGCCAGGCCGCAGTCCGTGGTCAGGGCCAGCCAGCCGGAGGTTCCGCGGAGAGTGCGTCCGGGCGCGTACGCCCTGCTCGAGGTTCTCGCGGACAGCCCTGCCATGATCCTGGACGGCCGGATGGACGTCCTCGCCGTCAACCGGATGGCCCGGGCGCTATTCGTCGATTTCGACGCCATGCCGGTCCGTGAACGTAATTTGGCGCGGTTCGTATTTCTCGATCCTGCGGCACGTGAACTGTTCATCGACTGGGACATGGCCGCCCGCATGGTGGTGACGGGGTTGCACCTGTACGCGGGTCAGAATCCGGACGACACGCGTCTGACCGAGCTGATCGGCCACTTGTCGGCCGCGGACGCCGACTTCAGCCGGTGGTGGTCGGCGCATGACGTGGAGGTGTTCTCCCACGGCACCAGGCGCTGTCGGCACCCTTTGCTCGGGGAATTCGTCCTCGACTACGAGACCCTCGTGTTCCCCGGTGACCCGGACCAGTGGTTGTACGTGTGCATGGCCCCCCCCGGCTCACCGTCCGCCGAGGCGTTGCGTTCCCTGGCCGGCCGGATCGGTGAATCGGACACCGGTCCGGAGCGGAGGTCACCTCCGGCTCCTGCGCCCTGACGGAGGCCGGGTTCCCCCGGTGCGGTGTCGGGGTCGGAACGGGTCCGCCCGCCAGGGCCTCAGCCGTCGAGCGCCTTCGACAGGGCGGCCGCGAAGCGGTCGGTCGTGGCGGGGTCGCGGACGGCGAGGCGGAGCCAGTCGGGGGACAGGCCGGGGAAGGTGTCGGCGCGGCGGACGGCGAAGCCGAGGTCGCGCAGGCGTTCACGGACGGAGGCCGCTCCGGGCAGGCGCAGCAGGACGAAGGGGCCGTGCGCCGGACCGGCGACTTCGACGGCGTCGAACTCGGCGAGCCGGCGCAGCAGGTGGGCGCGGTCGTCGGCGATCCGGCGGGCCGCCTCTTCGGCCTCCGCGAGGGCCGCGGGGGCGCTGCACGCCTCGGCGGCGGTGAGGCCGGGCGCGGAGACCGCCCACAGGGGCTGGGCGCGGCGCAGCGCCGCCACGCGCTCGCGGTCGCCGAGGACGTAGCCGACCCGCAGGCCCGCGAGGCCCCAGGTCTTGGTGAGGCTGCGCAGCACCACCAGGCCGGGCAGGTCGCGGCGGGCGGCGAGGCTCTCGGGCTCACCGGGCACCGCGTCCATGAACGCCTCGTCCACGACGAGGGTGCGGCCCGGCCGGGCCAGGCGGGCGAGGTCCGCCGCGGGGTGCAGCACGGAGGTGGGGTTGGTCGGGTTGCCGACGACGACCAGGTCGGCGGCGTCGGGCACCGCGCGCGGGTCGAGGCGGAAGCCGTCCTCCGCGCGCAGCACGACGCGGTGCACGGGGTGCCCGGCATCCCTCAGCGCCGCCTCCGGCTCCGTGAACTGCGGGTGCACGACCACCGCGTGGCGGGCCCGGGTGGTGCGGGCCAGCAGGACGAACGCCTCCGCGGCACCCGCCGTGAGCAGCACCTCCTCCACGGGTCGGCCGTGGCGGGCGGCGACCGCCCGGTGCGCGGCGCGGTCGTCGGGGTAGCCGGCCAGCCCGTCGAGGGTGGCGCCGAGGCGTTCCTTGAGCCACCGGGGCGGTGTTCCGGCGCGCACGTTCACGGCCAGGTCCGTCAGGTCCCCGCCGCCGTCGCGGACCTCGGCGTCGCCGTGGTGCCGCAGGTCGTGGTCGCACTCGCCGGGTTCCTGCCGCACGGCCCCGGCGTCGCCGGGCGGCGCGTGCCGTACGTCGGCCTCGGGACGCGCCTCGGCCCAACCCTCCGCCTGCTGCCGGACCCGCTCCTCCAGGGTCGCGTCCGCCGGGAAGCAGGTCAGCACGACGATCCGCCGGGCTCCGAGCCGTGCGCAGCGCTCCAGGCCCGCGGGCACGTCCGGCGCCGCCGTCGTCAGGAAGGCGGTCTCCACGCCCGCGTAGCCCCGGCCCTCCCACAGCAGCCGCGCGGTGCGGGCCACTTCGGCGTTGCCGGCGGCCTCGGGGGAACCGGCGCCGACCAGCAGCACCATGGTCGCCGCCAGATCCAGCGGCGTACGGCGGCCGCCGCCCAGCGCGGCGTCGACGCGCCGCTCCAGCACGTCCTCGGGCGGGGGGTTGCTCACGGTGCCTTCTCCTCCGTCGTGCCGTGCGTGCCGTGCCTGCTGTCCGTGCCGGGATCGGGCGTACGGTGCCGCGCCACGGCCGCGGTCGCCCTCGCCGTACCGCTCCCGGGGGCGGACTTCCTCTTCGGCACCAGCAGTTCGCCGCCGGGCGCCGCGGCGAGCGCGGCCGCCTCCGCGACGGAGGGCGTGCCGGCCGCGGCCAGCGGGGCGGCCGAGGGGCTCGGCACGTCGACCGCGGCCAGCGTACGCGCGTCGTACGTCACCAGGGGGACGCCCAGCCGCGCCGCCGCCGCGACGAGACCCGGCTCACCGGCCTTGCCGTCCACGGTCGCCAGCGCCGTGACGGACGGCTCCGGCACCCCGGCCTCGGCGAGCACGGACCGCACGAGCGCGAGCACTTCGGCCGCCGCCACCCCGCGGCCCGCCCCGACGCCGACGACGACGCTCACGCGGCCGCGCCCGCGCCCGAGCCGCCCGCGCAGGAGGCGACGAACCGCCGTGCCAGGGACGGCTCGGCGGCCCAGTGGACGTGCAGGTACGACGCGTGGACGCCGCCCCGCACGAAGCCCTCCACGCGCCGCTCCGGCCGGATCAGTCCCCAGGCGGGGGTGGCCCCGGCGACGGGCTCCACGACGGTGCGGTGGAACTCGTGGCCGCGCACCCGCGTCCCGGCGGCCGCCAGCGCGTTGTCGGCGATCGCGACCGCCTCGCGGTAGCCCAGGGTGAGCCGGTCCGACATGCGGGCCGTGGTGTCCAGCACCCCGCACATGGGACGTCCGTCCAGTTCCCGCCCGAGGTAGAGCAGGCCCGCGCACTCCGCCGTCACGGGCCCGGCGAAGGCGCCGACGGCCTTGCGCAGCGGCTCGTTGGCGGACAGTTCGTGGGCGTACATCTCGGGGAAGCCGCCGCCTATGACCAGCCCCGCGGCGCCGGGCGGCAGGTGGTCGTCGCGCAGCGGGTCGAAGGTGACGACCTCCGCCCCCGCCGCGGCGAGCAGTTCGAGGTGCTCGGCGTACGAGAAGGTGAACGCCGCCCCGCCCGCCACCGCGACCACCGGCCGTCCGCCCGGCGCCGCCGGACCGGCCGCCGCCTCCCGCGGGTCCCAGGGCTCGTCCGTGAGCGGGGGAGCACTGCGCGCCAGCGCCAGCAGCGCCTCCATGTCGCAGCCCTCCCGCACCCGGGCGGCCAGGGCCCGCACGGCGTCGACGGCGTCCGCGCGCCGCTCCGCGACCGGGACCAGACCCAGGTGCCGGGAGGGCGTGCCGACCGCCGTGTCGCGCCGCAGCGCGCCCAGCACGGGCACGCCGGCGCCGTCGAGGGCGTCGCGCAGCAGCTCCTCGTGCCGGTCGGATCCGACCTTGTTGAGGATGACGCCGGCGACCCGCACCTGCGGGTCCCACGAGGCGAAGCCGTGCACCAGCGCCGCCACCGAACGGGACTGCGACGAGGCGTCCACCACCAGCACCACCGGTGCCCGCAGCAGCTTCGCCACATGAGCGGTGGAGGCCAGCTCGCCCATCCCGGAGGCGCCGTCGAAGAGCCCCATCACGCCCTCCACGACGGCCAGGTCGGCCCCCCGCGCGCCGTGCAGGAACAGCGGCGCGATCCGCTCCGGGCCGCACATGTAGGCGTCCAGGTTGCGGCCCGGGCGGCCGGTGGCCAGCGCGTGGTAGCCGGGGTCGATGTAGTCGGGGCCCACCTTGTGCGGGGAGACCGCGAGCCCGGCCTCCGCGAAGGCGGCCATCAGACCCGTGGCGACGGTGGTCTTGCCGCTCCCCGAGGCCGGGGCCGCGACGACGATCCTGGCTACCACTCGATGCCCTTCTGGCCCTTCTGGCCGGCGTCCATCGGGTGCTTCACCTTGCCCATCTCGGTGACCAGGTCCGCGAAGTCCAGCAGCGGCTGCGGGGCGTTGCGCCCGGTGATGACGACGTGCTGGGTGCCGGGCCGGTCACGGAGCACGGAGACCACCTCGTCGGTGTCGATCCACCCCCAGTGCAGCGGGTAGGCGAACTCGTCCAGCACGTACAGCCGGTAGGTCTCGGCGGCCAGGTCGCGCTTGACCTGCTCCCAGCCCTCGCGCGCGGCGTCCTCGCTCTCCGAGATGTCCCGCTGGACCCAGGACCAGCCCTCGCCCATCTTGTGCCAGGCGACGGTGCCGCCCTCGCCGGAGGCGCCGAGCACGCGCAGCGCCCGTTCCTCGCCGACCTTCCACTTCGCGGACTTGACGAACTGGAAGACCCCGACCGGCCAGCCCTGGTTCCAGGCCCGCAGCGCCAGGCCGAAGGCGGCGGTCGACTTCCCCTTGCCGGTGCCGGTGTGCACCATCACCAGCGGCCGGTTGCGGCGCTGGCGCGTGGTCAGACCGTCCTGCGGCACCACACTCGGCTGTCCCTGCGGCATTACGCGGCCCTCCGTACGTCCCGTACCAGTGCCGCGACGCTGTCCGCGCGCAGCTCGTCCAACGTCACGGCGGTGCCGTGCAGTTCGCGGGCCAGCTCGCCCGCGAGCCCCAGGCGCACCGGCCCGGACTCGCAGTCGACGACCACCGACGCGGTGCCCTCGGCCGCCAGCAGCCGTGCGGCTCGCGCGGCCGTGCGTACCGGCTCGGGCCCGCCGGTCGCCCGGCCGTCGGTGACCACGACCAGCAGCGGGCGGCGCGAGGGGTCCCGCAGCCGCTCCACGCGCAGCACGTCCTGCGCCTTCAGCAGCCCGGCGGCCAGCGGGGTGCGGCCGCCGGTGGGCAGCTTCTCCAGGCGTGCCGCGCCCGCGTCGACCGACGAGGTCGGCGGCAGCGCCAGCTCCGCCGTCGCGCCGCGGAAGGTGACCAGGCCGACCTTGTCGCGCCGCTGGTAGGCGTCGAGCAGCAGCGACAGCACCGCGCCCTTGACCGCGCTCATGCGCTGCCGGGCGGCCATCGAGCCCGAGGCGTCGACGACGAAGAGCACCAGGTTGCCCTCGCGACCCTCCCGCACCGCTTCGCGCAGGTCGTCCCGGCGGATCACCAGGCCCGGGCCGCCCCGCCCGCGCGCCCGCTGGTGCGGGGCGGCGGCGAGCACGGTGGCGGCCAGGTGCAGCTTGGACAGGGTGCCGTGGGGCCGCCGGGCGCCGGTCGTCCTGCCGTGCGCGGTACGGGCCCGTGAGCGGCGGCCGGCGGCGCCCTCGCCGAGGCCGGGAACGGTCAGGGTGCGGGCCTTGAAGGGCTCGGCCGCGGGCACCGCGGCCCGTTCCCCGACGCCGCCCTGCGGCGCCTGCGAGGGCTCGGGCTGGGGACCGGAGTCCGCCGGCTCCCGGGGCGGGGC
>NZ_JARAVO010000333.1:0-8170 GCF_033792805.1 Streptomyces sp. PA03-1a | reverse complement strand
GGGCGGCCGGGCGCGGAGGACCGGGGAGGGGTCCGCCGCGCCCGGCGCCGGCGGGGGCCGTCAGCCGACGGCGTTCTCGACGCCCTTCCTGGCGTGGCTCCACGCCGTCGCGGAGTCCGTGCCCTTGCGTTCGACCTCGCCGAGCGCGTTGGTGATCTGCTGGTTGACGTCGCCGTCGTGCACGCCGAGCACCTGCACCGGGGAGGCCTCGGCGGCGGCGCCGAAGATCTGCCCGATGGGCGCGTCGCTGAAGTACGGGTCGGTGACGTCCTTGACGGACTCGATCGCCCCGACGTTGGAGGGGAAGCTGCCCTGCTTCTTGAAGAGCTTGGCCTGTTGTTCCGCGGCCGTCAGCCACTTGACCAGCGCGAAGGCGTCCTTGGCGTGCGCGGAGCCCTTGGGGATGGCCAGGTAGGACCCGCCCCAGTTGCCCGAAGCGCCGCCCGGGAGCGGGGCGACGTCCCACTTGCCCTTGCCGGCGTCCCCGGCCTGGCCCTTGATGTAGCCCAGCATCCAGGCGGGGCAGCCGATGGTGGCGAAGGAGCCGCTGCTGAAGGCCTGGTTCCAGGCGGGGGTCCACTGGGCGAGTTTGGCGCTCAGCCCATCCTGGGCGGCCTTCACCGACAGGTCCCAGGCCGAGGTGATGGCGGCGTTGTCGTCGTAGATCAGCTTGCCGGAGGCGTCGTAGTAACGTTCCTTCTCCTGGCCGACGATGACGGAGTAGAGGCTGCCGACGCTGTCGACCCAGGCGCTCTTGGCCCCGGCCTTGGCCTTGTACTGCTTGCCGAGCTCCAGGTAGCCGTCCCACGTGGACCACTTCTGCGCCAGCTGCGTCCGGTCGGTGGGCAGGCCGGCCTGCCGGAACAGGTCGGTGCGGTAGCAGATCGCCTCGGGGCCGACGTCGGTGCCGAGCCCCAGGGTGCGGCCGTCGGAGGTGGTGGCGGCGGCCCACTTGGCTGCGGAGAAGTCGTCCTTGAGGTCCTTGGCACCCAGGGCGCCCAGGTCCTCGAACTTGTCGGCCTGTTGCTGGGTGACCGACGCGATGCGGCCCACTTCGATGCCCTGGACGTCGGCGAGGCCGCCGCCGCCCGCGAGCCGGGTCTGCAGGGCCTTCCAGTAGTCGGCCTCGTTCTCGGTGCTGCTCTCCTTGACGGTGACACCGGGGTGGAGCTTCTCGTACTCGTCGTACAGGCCGGCTTCCTTGTAGCCGAAGGTGCCGAACAGGTCGACGGTGATCGTGACCTTGCCGTCCTTGTCCGCGGACGTGCCGGTCGAGCCGGATCCGCAGGCGGCGAGGAGCGCCCCGGCGAGCGCGACCGCCCCGAGTCGGAGGGTGGCGCGTCTGGCGGCTCGGGCGATGGGCATGGAAGCCTCCCATGGCTTCGGGACGGGTGAGAGGGCCCTTGTTCGCGGTTCTTGAGAGCGCTCTCAAGCGATGCCCAGGAGAGTGCCGCCGCATCCGGTGATTCGTCAAGAGTCGAATGGATAACGGCCGGTGGGGTGGCCCCGGGCCCTGCGCGGCTCCACGTCCTGACGGCATCGCCGGCGTCGTGACCCTTCGCGAACCTCTCCGGGCGCCTCCGCCCGTTGGCGCGGAAACGGTCGTGGAACGGCACGGAATTGACATCTGTAGGGCCCAAATACTCGTCCTCGGCCATGTCGTGCGATGCCCGGAGGAGCGTGTCGGAGGGCTGCTAGAAATTACCCGCCGGCGTGATTGTTCGTGCATGAGTACGGCATTTCCGCGCCTCCCGTCCCTATGTCCGCGAGCCCGCCCGCCCGTATGCCCGAATAACCGCAGCAAGGGGAGCGATGACCTCGGCACCATCGGGTTCCGTGCCCGCCCGGAATGCCGCTCACGGTCTGCTCGGCCGCGCGTTGTCCAGGTGCCGCGACGAACGGGCGACCGGGGTGCTGCGTGTGCAGGGCAGCCCCGGCGGGGCCTTCCATCTGCTCGACGGCGCGGTCGTGGCCGTGGAGAGTCCCGGAGCGCCGGGGGTGGGCACCTTGCTGGTGCGCTCCGGGCGCATCGACGCCGACGAGTGGAACGCCGCCCACGACGCCGCAGGTACGGGGCTGTGGCCGGGCGCGCCGATCGCCGCCGGCGGGCGGCTGGGCACGGCCGAGTTCCAGGTGCTGCACATGATGGCCGTCCAGGACGCCGTCTTCGCCGTGCTGGCCGGACGCCTGGACAACTGCGCCTTCGACCCCGCCCCGCCGGGAGCGCTGCGCACCGTGCCGCCGCCCGGCCTGGGCAACGGGGTGGAACCGGAGGAACTGCTGGTGGAGGCGGGTCGCCGGCTCACCGCGCTGGCCTCCCTGCCGCGATGGGTCTCGCCCGACCGCGACCGGGTCGCCGCCGTGGGTCCGCCCGCGTGGGCGGACGAGCCCCTGGCGCCGGTGCGCCGCGAGATCCTCGGCTGCGCCAACGGACGGCGCAGCCCCCGGGACATCGCGTTCCTCATCGGCCGCGGGGTCTACACGATCACCGTGGAGGTCGCCCGGATGTGCGCCGAGGGCCTCGTCGAGACCGTCCCGGCCCCGCCGGCCCACCCGTTGCCGCCGCCCGCCCCGGCGCCGCGGCTCTCCGACCCGTATCCCACGACACCGGCGGAGCCGGCGGGCCCTGCCGCGCCGAGTCCTCCCCTCGCCCTCCCGGAGGGCGCTGCGGACCCGTACCCGGGCTCGTACCCGCCCGTACCGGAGTGGGAACCGGGGGACGTCCCCGTCACGGCCCCCGGCGCCGAGGGGCTGCCCCGCCGAGAACCGGGCGCCAGCGGTATTCGCGAGGCTCTCGACGCGAGCCGCCCGCAATCGGGCTGGAAAGGATTTCTCCGGCCGCGAGGACGGAGCCGGACCGATTCCCCGTGACCGAAATCCGCGGGGACCAACGGAACACCGACCGAAGGGAATTCAAGGAGGTGCACGTGCATGAATCATGACGCCCTGGTCGCCGAGATGCGCGCTTTGCGGGACCAGGTGGTCGGCGTCACCGACACGGCCGTGGCGGCCGTCGACGGCCTGCTGATCGCCGCCGACACCGAGGACGCCATCGACCCCGACGGGCTCGCCGCGCTGGCCGCCGCCAGCCTCGGGCTCGCCCGGCGGATCGCCGTGGCGGCGCTGCGCGGCCCGCTCCGCAGGACCGTGACCTGCAGCAGCGGCGGCTACACCGCCGTCTACGCGGTCGGCGAGACCGCGCTCCTGGTCGTCGTGGGCGACGAGGGCATGAACGTCCCCCAGCTCCACGTGGAGGCCAGGTCCGCCGTCGAGCGCATCGGCGCGATCCTGCTGGCACCCGGGCCCGGACCGGGCGCCGTGCCCGCGCCGGAGTCCGCGCACGACCCCGAGGGAGTCCTCGGATGACGATCCAAGCCTCAGTGAAGACCGCAGAAGGAGTGCTGTGAGCACCACCGGAAAACGCCCGCACGGCAACCTGTCCGACCAGGTCATGGGCCTGGTGAAGAACCTGCGCCAGGAGGTCCCCGACTGCCTCGCCGCCGGTGTGGTCGACATGTCGACCGGCATGCTGCTCTCCGTCGACACCGTCGACAGCCATCCGCCGGAGGTCCTGGACCTGCTCGCCGCGGCGACCCTCGACCTCTTCCAGGGGCGCACGGTGGTGATGATCGAGGACGTCTTCAAGGAGCGCCGCGGGGTCACCAGTGACGCGCACTACTTCCAGGAGATCCTCGTCAACAGCGACAACCTGACCCACCTGTTCATACGCAACAACATGAACGAGGACGTCGTCGCCGTCGTCGTCTGCCGCCGCTCGGTCAACGTGGGAATGCTCTTCGCCCAGGCCCGCCGTGTGGTCAAGGAGCACAGCACGCTCTGAGCCCCGGCCGGTCAGGCGCTGGCGCGCCGCACCAGCCGGGTCGGGGTGACGAGCGAGGACAGCGGACGGCCGCCGCTGTCCTCCTCCGACCGCCGCTCCAGGCCCCGCACGAGCAGCCTGACCATCAACCGGCCCATCTCCTCGATCTCCTGACGGACCGTCGTCAGCGGGGGGTCGGCCAGCTCCGCCACCGAGACCATGTCGTCGAAGCCGACCACCGCGACGTCCTCCGGCACCCGCCGGCCCCGCTCGCGCAGCACCCGCAGAGCACCGCAGGCCATCAGGTCGGAGGCGACGAAGACGGCGTCGACGTCCGGCGCCCGGTCCAGCAGCACGGCCATGGCACGCGCCCCGCCCGCCTCGGAGAAGTCGCCCTCGACGATCAGCCGTGGATCGGCGTCCATCAGGATGTCGTGGTAGCCGTCGAGCCGGTCCACCGACGCGGTCTGGTCCAGCGGCCCGGTGACGGTCGCGATGCGTTCCCGCCCCAGCGAGACCAGGTGGCGCACCGCCTCGCGGGCGCCGCCGCGGTTGTCCGAGTCCACGTAGAGCACGCTGCGGTCCCCCTCCGCCCCCGGCCAGCCGGGACGCCCGCCGAAGACGGTGGGCAGCGCGATCTGGCGGATGATGCCGGGCAGCGGGTCCTCGGCGTGCAGCGAGAAGACCAGCGCGCCGTCCACGTGCCCGCCGGCCAGGTAGCGGCCCACCCGGTCGTAGTCGGCGGTGCCCTCCACCAGCAGCAGGACGAGCTGCGAGTCGTGCACCGCCAGCTCACGGCTGATGCCGAGCAACTGCTGTGCGAAGAAGGGGTCCGCGAAGACCCGGCTCTCCGGCTCCGCGACGATGACGGCGACCGCCCCGGTGCGCCGGGTGACCAGCGAGCGGGCGGCCTGGTTGGGTACGTAGCCCAGCTCCTCGACGGCCTTGCGGACCTTGTCCACCAGTGCCTCGCGCACTCCCGTCCCGCCGTTCACGACCCGGGAGACGGTGGCCCGGGAGACCCCGGCCCGTTCGGCGACGGCTTCGAGCGTCGGGCGTGCTCCGGAGATCTGGTCGGACAAGGGGTGCTCCTCTCGGGACGGGAACAGCGTAGTCCCTCCGGGAAGCATGGAGAGAGCGCTCTCCCCGCAGCTCGCGGGCCGTTTCTGAGAGCGCTCTCTCGTCTGTTCCCGGCCGCCAGCCCGGCGCTCAGCGCATCGGGAAGCCGAAGGTGCGGCCCTGCTGCTTCAGCCAGGGCAGGATCTCCCGCAGCGCCTCGACGGTCTGGCCGCGGTCCCCGCCCGCGTCGTGGAACAGCAGCGTCGGCCCGTTGGAGATCTCGTTCTTGACGGTGGACACCAGCGCGGCGGTGCCCGGCTGCTTGAAGTCCTCGGAGTCGACGTTCCAGCCCAGCGGGCGCATGCCGCGGGAGGCCGCCAGCTGGCGGCTGTACGGGGTGAAGGCACCGCCCGGAGCCCGGTAGTACAGCGGCCTGACGCCCCCCGAGGCCTGGGTGATCATGTGCTCGGCGTCCAGGATCTCCTTCGCCTGGTACACGCGCGGCTTGCCGTTCATCGTCGTGTCGTGCGTGACGGAGTGGTCGCACAGCCGGTGCCCGGCGGCCACCACCGCCTTCACCAGGTCGGGGTGGGCCCGGGCCTGCGGGCCCACCATGCAGAAGGTCGCCTTCACGCCGTTGTCCTGCAGCACCTGGAGGATCTGCGGGGTCCACTGCGGGTCGGGCCCGTCGTCGATGGTGATGTTGACGCCCCGGGGGCCCTTGTCGGAGGCGTGGGCGATGTCCATGTTCACCACGGGGGCGGGTAGTTCGGCGTCCGGCACGGAGGTCTGCCCGGGTATGGGCCGGGGCTTGGCGGAGGCGGAGGGCTTCGCCGGACGGACCGCCGCCTGCGGCCCGTCGGGGGTGCCGGCCTGGGCGGTCCACACCGACGCCAGCGCGGCCACCCCCGCCACGCCCAGTGCCGCCGCCAGCACCCGGCCGTTCGTCCCGCGCATCCCGCTCCACCCCATGTCCGCCCCGCTCCTCGTGTCCGGTGTCCCGTACCTGCACACGGGAGGACGGGGGAGGGGCACCGGGGGATCCGGCTGTTACGGAGCCCTGACAATTCCGCCGGAGGACGGCGACGGAGCGGCCCGAACGGCCGCCGCGCACCCGCCGCTTGCGCGCGGCTGGGTTCCGGCGGGCACCGTGGGGCCTACGAGGTGACGACGGCCCCCAGCCACGCCCCGGCGACCAGCAGGCACGAGAAGAGCTCGACCAGCAGCGCCGTTCCCGCGGCCCGCATGGCCGTACGGGTGGAGGACCAGGCCGCGCCGTGGCTGCCGAGCCGCATCCGCTCGCCGCCGTAGAGGGACAGCGTGAAACCGGCCGGCGCCCCCACCACCGGCAGCAGGAAGAAGCCCGCGACGGCGCACAGCCCGGCGACGAGGAAGGCCCGCCGGGGGACCCCCGCGTCCCGCACCGACCGGGCGGGCAGCAGCAGTTGGACGGCCTGGTTGAGCAGCAGCACACCGGTGGCCGCCGCCAGGACGCCCCACGACACCGTGGTGTGCAGATGGGTCGCCCACCACAGGACCGCGGCCCAGCACATCAGCGGGCCCGGCGCGCCCGGTACGAGCACGCCCCACAGTCCGGACAGCATGACGGCACCGATCAGGCACAGCTGTCCGGTCCCCATGGGCCCAGCGTGCCCGAAGCCGGGCCCCGGCGCCCCCTGGTTTTCCGGCCGCGCCGGCGGAGCCCCAAGTCCCCGCGCCTCAGCCGGGGGTGCGCTCCACCCAGCCCCGCTCGTACGCGTGCCAGCCCAACTGCAGCCGGGTCGACACCTCGGCGAGCTCCATCAGCCGCTTCACCCGGCGCTGCACCGTCCGCAGCCCCAGTTCGAGCTGCTTGGCGACGCTGGCGTCGGTGAGCCCGGCCAGCAGCAGCGACAGGATCTGCAGGTCGACGGCGTCGGGCGCGTCCGGGGACTCCTCCCGCAGGGCGCCCCCGGTGTCCAGGCGGATCGGCAGGGCCTCGCGCCAGACGTTCTCGAAGAGGGCCATCAGCGAGTCCAGCAGACCGCTGCCGTGGACGACCAGCGCCGCGGGGCCGCCCGCGTCCCGGGCCATGGGCACCATCGCCAGCGAACGGTCGGCCAGCACCAGCTTGGTGGGGACCCGGTCCACCACCCGCACCTGCTCCTCGCGGCCGAGCGCCGCCGTGAGTTCCGCGATGCCGTTGGGTCCGCTGATGACCTCGCGCTCGATGACCACGCGGAAGGTCACCCCGCGTTCCACGGCGCGTTCCTCGGCGGTGTTCTCCATCCCCGACACCACCATCGGGGTGCCCGTCACCAGGGCGCAGACCTCCTTCTCCGCACCCAACTGGAGCTGGTTGAAGCGGTGCGCCACCGCGCTCGCGCCGGTCACCACCTCCACCAGGTCGTGCGCCGACGGCTCCGCGGCCTCGCCGCGGTACTCCTGCGCCAGCACGGCGGCCGTGAGTTCCGCCTGTTCCAGATGGTGCCGCTGCTGGGTGAGCAGGGCGCCGAGCGCCACCGTGGGCGGGGCGGCCACCCAGCGGCCGGGCCGGGCGGAGGACTGCGCGACCAGCCCCTGCCGCTCCAGCAGGCGCAGTATCCTGGCCGCCTCGTCCTCGGGCATGCCGAGCCGGTGCGAGAGGTCGACGACCTCGGCGGCTCCCAGCCCCACGAGGGCGCGGTACGCCGCCTCCTGGGCATCGTCCAGCCCTATGGCACCGAGCACGGGCACCCCTTCCGGATCCGAGGAACGCAATACGCGGGCATGGCGGGAATGAGCCATGGCGTAATCCCGCCGCCCGCCATCATCCCTGCTCGAACCCCTGTCCTGGCAAGGTGTCCCTACTGGATCGTCCGACGTGCGGCCCGAGGAGGGAGCCGGCCGCCCGTCGGACCATTCGCGTGTCCGAACCCTGTTTCGCCGCGGGCCCGCCGGTGGACAATAGGGGCATGAGTCAGCAGGGGGAGACGGACCGCCGCCAAGAGGACGAGTGGTGGCGGCAGTTGTACGGGCAGCCCGACCCCGCGGGCCGGGAGCCCGGCGACACGCTCGACGACCGCTACAGCTCGGCGCTCTCCGCGCTCGGCGAGGAGCCGGAGGGCGAGGAGCCGGACGGCGGCGGCGAGGCGCCCTGGCGGACCGTGCCGCAGGACACGGCCGCGCCGGCCGCGCCCGGTGACACCTGGTACCTCGGCACCGATGCGGGCACGGACCCCGGCAGCGATGCGGCAGGAGAGGCCGGTGGTACCGCCGCGGACGACGCCGGCCCGCCCGACACCCTGCGGCTGCGCCGTCCCGCCCCGCCCC
>NZ_JARAVO010000332.1:0-8178 GCF_033792805.1 Streptomyces sp. PA03-1a | reverse complement strand
GCCCCCGCCCGCGCAACACCGCGACCGCGAACACGGCCTGTCGGGCCGCCACCCCACTCCATGCGACCCGGACCGGATCCTGACCGCGGCAGGCTCGGTCGCTCCCGGCCTGGCGACCCCGGGCTCCGGTCTGACCATCAGCGACTGAGGTCTCGGACACCCTGGACCTCCGCAACAAGAGCCTCCGTATCAACCCCTCGGGCCTGACGGGCTCAAAGTCAAGGCCCGCCGCCTCCCCCGCCGCAGAACGCGCGGCAAAAGGAGAACATGACGGCTGGCTGATGCTCGGTGAGGGTTTCCGGCGTCGTACATCCCACGGTCAGCGGTTCGAGCAGCCGGGCCGCATCGCAGGTGCCGGTCAGGCATTCGTACGGGGCGGGCGATCGCGGGCTGCGCTCGACCGTGGCGAGTCAGCCCTGGGGCCGGCCCTGGATCAGGAGTCGATGCGACTCCTGCAATCCCGGCGGCAGGTCGTTCGGCGATACCCATTTGGCCTCCAGGACTTCGAACGAGTCGAGCTTCAGGGAGCCGCCGACGAGCTCGGCGGCATACGCCACCTCCACGCGCAGCTTGTAGCCGCTCTTGAGGTGGACCACCTCGCCGGCCTTGACGTCCAGGCCGGTCTCCTCACGTACCTCGCGGGCGACGGTGTCGCGGAAGTCCTCACCTGCTTTGGCGTAGCCGGTGGGCAGGCCCCATTGGCGGTCTTCGGGCCACAGGCGGTGGCGCAGCAGCAGCACGCGGCCCTCGGCGTCGCGGACAACGCCGGTCACGCCGACCATGTATTTGCTGTTCGTCAGCCACAGGACCCGCCACTGCAGGGGCCCCCGGATGATGCGCCACAGTCCAGCGATGATGCGCTTCACGCCATGCCTCTCGGGAGCCGGGTCGCCGATGCGTCCCGCGTAAGGGCCACGATCGCGCATGGAAGGGTGGCCTTCCAAACACGTGGCTACGTCGGCCGTGTACGCCGCAGACCCCCTTCCCGGCCCGGCCGCGGGTGTCGTGACGGCGCCCCTCGACAGCGGCCTGCCACGCCCCGGCAGACCCCTTGGTCAGCCATTTCGACCGGGTCCAGAGATCACCCGTGCCGCGGGTCGTGTGCCTGAGCACCCCGGCGCGGGGGTGCTCAGGCACACGGGGTGTCGCGGGCTGCATCAGTCGACTGGCATCACCCACACGTCGGCGATCGAGGGGTCGTAGTCGGCGCCGGTGTCCTGGAAGCGGAGCCGCACGGTGCCGTCCGACGTGCCGGCGGAGGGGTCGACCACGAACTGGTGGGTGATGGTGCCCTGGCCGCCCTCGCTTCGCCTCAGGTCGACGCTGTGCACCACCGTGCCGTCCACCTGGACGTCATAGGTCTTGCGCCGGGCACCGTCGAAGGTCTCGACGATGCGGACCACGAAGCGACCCTTGGTGGGTACGGCGGCGTCGAACTCCAGCCAGCCGCCCGGGTAGGAGGAGTGGGTGTAGCGCCGCGTCAGTCCGGCCTCGATGTTCGTTCCCGAGTGCTCCGACGCGGTCAGCCGGTGGGCGGACTCCGACGGCCCGTCGCCGAGGTCGACGTGGTCGCTGGACTGCGCGGGCGGGGTGGGCAGCGAGACCGCGATCGTGCCGGTCGCCTGCTCCGCCGGCGTCGAGCCGGTCGCCACGGTGACCGTGGCCGCCTGGCCGACGACGGTGAGCGGCACCGTCACGACCGTTTGGACCGTCCTCTTCTCCCCCGGGTTCAGTTGGTAGCCGACCGGGTTCGGCGTCGACCAGCCGTCAGGGAGGCCGAGCGTGAGCTTGCCGGACTGCACCACATCGGTGCGGTTGGTCAGCACGGTGGCGATGGTGGCCGCCTGGCCCGGGCCGGCCGTGTCAGGCGTGGTGGACACACCGTCGATGGCGACGCCGGGGGCGACCGGCAGGCCCGCCGACACCGGGAGCGTCGCCGTTCCTCCCGCGTACTGGTAGGACACCGAGCCGGTGAGGTCGGCCATGGACGCCTGCGCGTTGGTCGCGACCGTGACGTCGTAGGCGTGCTTGACCGTACTGCCCGCACCTGTGGTGGACGCGTGCCGGCCCACCGGTTTCACCGTCCAGCCGCTGGGTGCCTGCAGAGACGAATCGACGCCGGTCAGCGGTCGCTTGCCGGTGTTCTTCAACGCCACGGTCACGCGGACGACATCGCCCGGGAGGATCTCGTCGGCCGGCACCTCCAGGGTGGCGACCGCGCCGACCAGGCGCGACGATGCCCGGGACAGGGTTTGCTCGATGCCGGTCAGCGCATCACGCAGTGCCGTGGCCGCTGTCTTGTCGATCGTGCCCTGCTCGGCGTACGTCTGCGTCCATCGGTCGAGGTCCGCCACGCCGGCGAGCGCACGGTGCACCGCGGCGGCGGTCAGCCGCTCGTCCGCGCCCTCGCTCTGCAGGCGCCAGGCGGCTGCGAGCTCGGTCCGCATCAGGGCGGTGCGCACCTGCAGGTGACCCTTGGCGATCTTGCCGGCACCACGCACCTGCAGCGCGTCGACATCGTCGGAGAACGACGCTGCCTGCGCCCGGGCCGCCCCCAGGTCCCCGAGCACCGGGTCGACCGCGAACGCATAGCGCCCCGAGCCGACCTCCAGCACCACGTCACCGTCGGCCTGCTCGACGTATCTCACGTCGTCGACCTCGCTGATCGGCGTGCCGCCCTCGGTGACCGCCCAGCGGTTCGCCGCCGGGATGCGCACCTGGGCGGTGGTGTTCGCCGGCACGGTGACGTCGAGCTTCATCGTCCCGCTGGTCGTGCTCCACGCGCTGCGCACCGTGCCGTACGGCGTCTGGTGGCTGAAGTCGACGTGGTCGATGCCCTCACCGGGCTCGGGGGCGATGAGCACCTTGCGGTAGCCCGGCTCGGCCGCCGAGACGCCCGCCATGGTGCCGTACATCCACTCGCCGACCGCGCCGTACGCGTAGTGGTTGAACGAGTTCATCCCCACGTCGTTGAAGGTGCCGTCGGGGTTGATGGAGTTCCACCGTTCCCAGACGGTGGTCGCGCCCTTCCCGATCTCGTAGCCCCAGGACGGGTAGTCCTTGTGCTGCAGCAGCCGGTAGGCGATGTCGGAGCGGCCCGCCTGCGTGAGTGCCGGCAGCAGTCCGTCGACGCCGAGGAAGCCGGTCGACAGGTGGTAGTCGCGGCGCTCGAGGGTCTTGACGAACTTGGCGACGACCTTGTCGCGCCGGTCGGCGGGGGCGAGGTCGTTGGTCAGGGTCAGGATGTACGAGGTCTGGCTGTCGCCCTTCACGGTGCCGTCGGCGCCGATGAACGCCGACTGGTACGCCGACCTGATCGCCTCGTAGCGCTGCTGGTACGCCGCCGCGTCGCCGTCCCGGCCGATCGCGGCCGCCATCTGCGCGAACTCGCGGGTGCTCTTGGCGACGAACGCGGTGTCGAGCACGTCGGCCGGGGTCGCGTCGTCGAGGTTGAGCCAGTCGAGGTAGCCGCCGGCGGAGCGGATGTGGCCGGTGGAGTCGGCGTCGAGGAAGTCGACGTAACCCTTCATCATGTCGTAGTTCTCGCGGATGACGTTGGTGTCGCCGTACGCCTGCCACACCGTCCACGGCACGTGCACGCCGGAGTCCATCCAGCCGGCCGACTCGTAGCCGCCGTCGAAGCGGCCGGGGACCACGGGGGCGACGCCGGGCAGTGAACCGTTGGGCCGCTGGGTGTCCCGCAGGTCCTGCAGCCACTTGGTCAGGAAGGACTGTGCGTCCATGTTGTAGACGGCGGTGCGGGCGAAGACGTTGATGTCACCGGTCCAGCCCATCCGCTCGTCGCGCGCCGGGGTGTCCGTGGGGATCGACAGGAAGTTGCCGCGCATGCCCCAGACGATGTTGCTGTGCAGTTGGTCGACCAGGTCGGAGTTGGTGTCGAGGCTGCTGGTGAGGTCACCGTCGGTGCCGACGACGACACCGACCAGGTCCTTGGCCACGGGGGCCTCGTCGACGCCGGATATCTCGACGTACCGGAAGCCGTGGAAGGTGAACGACGGCTCGAAGGTCTCCGGCTGGTCGGTGGCGAAGGTGTAGTGGTCGGTCGCCTTCGCGGTGCGCAGGTTCGCGGTGTAGAGCGTGCCGTCGGGGTTGAGCACCTCGCCGTGCCGGATCTTCACCGTCCGTCCCGGCTTGCCCTTGAGGGTGAGGCGCACGTGGCCGACCATGTTCTGCCCGAGGTCGTAGAGGTAGACGCCGTCGGTCGGCGAGTCGATCCGCTTGGCGGTCCTGAGCTCCTGGGTGACCCGTACGTCGACCGCGGTCTGTGGTTCGAGCACGGTCGTCGGCTCGTCGCGGACGTGCGCCGTGGCCCAGTTCGCGTCGTCGAAGCCGGGCTTGTCCCAGCCGCCGACCTGCTTGGCCACCCGTGCGTCGTAGGACTCGCCGTCGAGCAGGTCGGCCTCGCGGGTCGGACCGCCGGTGGTGGTCCAGGTGCCGTCGGTACGCACGGTGGTGCTGGTGCCGTCGGTGAACTCGACCAGCATCTCGGCGATCACCGAGTTGTCCTTGCCGTAGACGTCGGTGCCGAACATGGCGACCTTGCCGCTGTACCAGCCCGGTGCGACCTCGGCGCCGAGCACGTTGGCGCCGGCGCGGACCTGCCGGGTCACGTCGTAGGTCTGGTAGTCGATGTGCTTGTCGTAAGCCGTCAAGCCGGGTGCGAGTTCGGCGTTGCCCACCCGGGCGCCGTTGAGCCGCAGTTCGTACACGCCGCGCGCCGATGCGTACACACGTGCCCGGGCGACCGTCTTGCCGCCGAGGTCGAACTCCTTGCGCAGCAGCGGGACAGGCTCGTCGCGGCGCAGCCAGGCCTCGCCGCCCGCGCTGTCGACGCGCAGGCCGCCGGCGGTCACGGTGCCGGACGCGAAGGTGCGGTCGCCCGCCGGGAAGGCGGTGTCGACCAGGACGGTTCCGTCGTCGCTGGTGACCGTGACGTCGCGGACCAGACCGCGCTCCGCGCCGCTGGTGCGGAAGCCCATCGTGCCGGGGCCGCCGAACGTCGCATCGGTGCGCTGGTCAAGCTGCTTGCCGTCGACGGTGGTGGTGATCGTGTCGCCGTCGACGGCGATCGCGTAGTCGTGCTCGGCGGCGAAGTCGAACCCGGCCGGGAACGGTGTCGCCTTGAGGACCGAGTAGTTGCTGCTGCGCTTGACGTGCGGGCGCAGCGCGTCATCGGCGTCGCTGATCTGCCACATGTAGGCGTTCTCGGTGTCCTGACCGCGGAAGTAGACGCCGAGCGCCCCGTTGATGTCGGAGGCGGTGAACTTGATCGTGTAGTCGGTCCACTGGGCGCCCAGCGCCGGTGTGTCCGCACCGATCCACGCGGCGGTCCACGGCCGGTCGCCCAGAGCGGTGCCGAACGTGGCGGGCGCGCTCCACTTGGAGGCGATGCCGCGGTCGTCCCATACGCGGACGGACCAGACGTAGTCGGTGTGCGGCTGCAGCGCGGGGCCGCCGTAGCGGACGTCGACCGACTGGCGGGAGGAGACCTTGCCGCTGTCCCAGACGTCGGGCTTGTCGAGGCGGTCGGCCGAAGAGGCGACGTGTATCTCGTAGGCCCGCTGCGTGACGCCGCGGCGCTCGGAGCCGAGCTGCCAGCCCAAGGTTGGCGCCGCCAACGGGATACCGAGCGGATCGTCAAGGGCGTTGACCGTCAAACCGCCGACGCTCGTTGCAGCGGCGGCGGGGGCGGTGGAGGCGGTGGGTGGACTCGCTGCCGTCGCCGTCGCGGGTGCCGCCACGACGAAGACTGATGCAGCGACCACCGCGGTGATCTGCTGACGCACGGGTGCTCCTCAAGAAGGATACTGAAACGCTTCAATGACACCCTGGCGGCCATCACCCCTCCATGGCAACGGGTTGGACAGATTTGATGGGATGGATTCCAGAGATCAATGAATCGGTTTAAGTCGATGGGACCATCGCGTCCCCGTGGCGGCGGGTTGGCCCGGTGGCCCGGCCCACGAGGCCGTCGCCCATGCCGAGGCGGGTCTACGAAGTCCTGCTGTCGGGGAGGCAGCCCGGTCCCGGCAGGCCCACCCTGGAAACCCGGCGGGCCGCCGACCGGCCACTCGGGTGCGGCAGGCTTCCACCTCACTTGGCGGACCGGCCCGGGCTCAGCGCCAGAATCCTGGGTGCCCGCCGCGAACCGCCCGGCGCCCGGGCGTGCCTTGAGGCAGGGGGCGAGGGCGTGGCGATGCGGCCCGGCCGGGTCTGCCCGTCGGCAGGCTATCGAGAATGGAGACAGGGGCGTGATCCTTCGTTCGGTGGGGTGGGGCGGCCGGTCTGAGTGCTCGCCGACCGTGTGGCGGTCCGGTCGTTCCGGGCGGGTGTCAGTGGGTTCTGCGATCGTGCGTGTCGTGGATGAACTCGTGGAACGCGTTGACGCTCAGGACCGTGTGCTGGGGGTGGTCAGTCGGCGGGACGCCGTTCGGGAGGGCTGGCTGCACCGGGTTGGCGTGGTGGTGTGCCGCGACGGGCAAGGACGTTTTCTCGTGCATCGGCGGGCCGTGCACCTGTCCCGTTTCCCAGGGCACTATGAACTCGGGGTCGGGGGTGCTGCGGGAGTCGGCGAGTCCTATGAGCAGGCAGCTGCCCGCGAGCTCAGCGAGGAGCTGGGAGTGCGGGCGACAGTGTGCCTTCGGTTCAAGTTCCTCAACCGGGGCGGGCTCAGCCCTCACTGGCTTGCGGTCTGTGACGCCGTGCTGCCGGAGATCGTCGCCCCTGATCCGGAAGAGGTGGCCTGGCACGGGTGGCTGACTGAGTCCGAGCTGCGGCGGGCTCTGCTGCAGTGGACCTTCACTCCTGATAGCCAGGCGATTCTCGATCGATATCTCGCTTGTCGTGCCGCACCGGCTTCTGCGCAGGAACGGTGCTCATGAGCTGGGCCAGTGGGAGCCCGACCGATGTTCGCTGTGAACTGCAGCTATCGATAGGCCAGTTGATGCTCGGCGACCATGGGGAACTTGTGCCACGGGATCGGGGGCCATGACGGTAGACGAGACTCGTCTGATGCCACATAAGGCAGACGTACCGGGTGAACACGGATGACGGCCGTGGCCGGCAGACCCGGTACGCGGAGGGAAACTGAAGCACCGGCGCCTCCGGGCCGACAAGGGGCGGCTACCCCCGCACCGGCAGGGACTTCGGCGGCAGCCGTTGCCGCGCTGACGCCGGCCGGCGCCCACGCCGCTGCGCTGTCAGTCCCCCGCACTACACTCACCGCGCGTGGCTCCCCCTGCAAACCGCGCTGCCGCGGAAGACGACGCATCCCTGAACAGGCCGTATCCCCCGGTCGTGGGGAGCCGGAGGCTTCTGGGATCTTGTCCGGGGGCGGCGACGTCACACGACGCGCCCACCACTTACGCTACGTGACGCGTGGTCACCACCAGGACAGCCGACAGGCCGCGGCCCAGCCGCGAACAGCAGGTCGCCGAACTCCCGGTGGGGCTACACGAAGAAAGGGAAAGACTGTGAACACCAGCAAGGTTACGGCCCGGCGTCTGACGGCCGAGGAGGTCTCAGAACTGGGCCTCAAGGACGAGATCTTCGTCTCGGCAGCCATGGATGATCTCCCCCTCGGCTGCTACGCGCCGGCATCCCTCACGAAGTCGGGCAAGAATTTCGAGGGCGGATCCTTCACCGCAAGGACGGTCTTCGGCGAGGAAGTCCACATCCTCCCCGACGATGCCGAGCAGCCCGGGATATGGGTTGCCGACGAGGCCGGAGAGGAAATCGAGGTCCTGGCCAGTGCCGGCGTCCTGCTGAACCTCGCTCTCTTCGTGCCCGGCGGCAACACCGCATCCCTCGAATCGCTCTACGCTGCTGCACGGGAGGCGTTCGGCGCGGGAATCGTCCAGCGCTGGAACGAGGAAGTCGTCGCGGTGCCGGACGTCAAGGTCGACCTGTTCGAAGAGCCCGCCCGCGGGCGCAAGGGCACGACCGGCCAGAACCGGGACCGCCGCGCCCTGGACATCTACCCCACCCGGGTGCGGTTCATGGAAGCCAGCGCCGGCTGGAAGTTCGTCCTCGAACTCCACCAGGAACACGTCGACGAGACACCCACCATCTGAACCGGCGACGGCCCACCCCGCACGCCGGCGGCACCGTCGCCGGTTCAGATGGTGGGTGTCTCGTCGACGTGTTCCTGGTGGAGTT
>NZ_JARAVO010000331.1:0-8183 GCF_033792805.1 Streptomyces sp. PA03-1a | reverse complement strand
GCTGCTGGAGTCGGAACTGGGGCTGGCCCGGTTACGGGGGGTGCCGGTGGCGGCCGCGTGGGGCCGGCCCCGTGCGGCCGGGGCAGGGGCGGTGTCCTCGGCCGCGGCACCGGATGCGGGGCCGCGCACACCTGGTCCCGCGCGGGAGGCGTCCGCGTCCGCGGGCGGTTGGGGGCGGTCGTGGTCAGGCCTCGGCGGGATCCGTCTGTCGCCCCTTCCTCGGGGGATCGCCACGTGGGGCGTGGTCCGGCCGGACCCGGCGGTCCCGCGGGGAAGCACGGAGGCGTTGTCAGTGGGGGGTGGAAGGATCACGGGGTGGGCGAACTCAGCAGTGACACGTACTGGGACACCGTGGCCGACCGCTTCGACGAGGAGCCCGACCACGGCTTGCGGGAGCCGGCCGTGCGGGAGGCGTGGGCGGCGCGGCTGCGGGCGTGGCTGCCCGGCACCCCGGCGGACGTGCTCGACCTCGGGTGCGGCACGGGCAGCCTCGCGCGGCTCGCCGCCGAGCAGGGGCACCGGGTGACCGCCGTCGACCGCTCCGCGCGCATGGCCGCGCTGGCCCGGACGAAGCTGGCCGGCACCGGGGCCCGCGTCCTGCTCGGGGACGCGGCCGAACCGCCCGTCGCACAGGGCCGGTTCGACGTGGTGCTCGTCCGGCACATGCTGTGGGCGCTGCCCGACCCCGTGGCCGCGTTGCGCCGCTGGGCCCGGCTGCTGCGCCGCGGCGGACGCCTCGTGCTGGTCGAGGGGTGCTGGGGAGAGGCCGAGCCGGTGGGCATCCGCGCCGCCGAACTGGCCGCGATGGTACGGCCGCTCGCCGAGCACACCGAGGTGGAGCAGCTCGCCCACGACACCGCGCTGTGGGGCGGCCCGGTCCACGACGAGCGCTACGCCGCGGTCGTGCGGATCAAGCAGCCCCGCAGGCACACGGAGATCGTCGACGTCCACCTCGTCCTCCGCCGCGGCGACGAGGTCCTGCTCGGCCGCCGCGTCAACACCGGTTACGCCGACGGCCTGCTGCACGCCCCCTCCGGCCACGTCGAGGACGGCGAGGACGTCCTGACGGCCCTGGTCCGCGAGGCCCAGGAGGAGGTGGGCGTCGTGCTGCGCCCCGAGGACATCGCCGTCGCCCTGGTCATGCAGCACCGCGCGCCCGGCGGGGGCGAGCGCATCGGCTGGTTCTTCGAGGCGGACGGCGGCGTCCACGAGCCGGTCAACCGCGAGCCGGAGAAGTGCTCGGAGCTCGGCTGGTTCCCCCTGGACGCGCTGCCGGACGACATGGTGGCGTACTGCAGGGCGGGCCTGGAGGCGTACCGCGCGGGCGAGCGCTTCGTGCTGCACCTGCACGAGCCGGGGGACGCGATCGCCCACGACCCGGCGGGGCCCGGCCGCGCCGTCGTCCTCGCGGACGGTGCGTGCAGCACAATGGCCGCGACAAACAGCGCTGCCCCGTCCCGCCGGGAGGACGACACACCGTGAGCCTCAAGATCACCGTCAGGCCGGACGCGGCCGCCGCGCCCTACGAGCAACTGCGCGAGCAGATCGCGGACCAGGCCCGTTCCGGGGCCCTCCCGGTCGGCTACCGGCTGCCGACCGTCCGCGGGCTCGCGGACGACCTCGGCCTGGCGGCCAACACCGTGGCCAAGGCCTACCGCGCCCTGGAGTCGGACGGTGTGATCGAGACCCGCGGCCGCAACGGCACCTTCGTCGCGGCCGCGGGCGACGCCGCCACCCGTGAGGCGGCCGCCGCCGCGTCGGCCTACGCCCAGCGCGTGCGGCGCCTCGGCCTGGACCGCGCCGCCGCCGAGGACGCCGTGCGGGACGCGCTGCGCGCCGCGTACGAGGCGTAGCGCGCGCCGCTCACAGCAGTCCGGCGAGTTTGTACAGCGCCAGCGAACCCGCGACCGCGACGTTGAGGCTGGCGCCCATGCCGACCATGGGGATCTCGACGGCGAGGTCGAGCAGGTCGAGCGCCTCCGGCGGGATGCCCTGCTGCTCGTGCCCCAGCACGACGACCGTGGTGCGCCGCGCGGCCGGCAGGTCCGCCAGCCGGACCGCCTCGTCGGCGAGTTCGACCCCGACGACGTGCGCTCCGCGGTCGCGCTGCCGCTGCAGCCAGCCCAGGGGATCGCCGGTCCAGTGCACGCAGGCGGGCCGCCGCAGGGTGTTGCCGCGGGCGAGCGCCTCCGGCACCCAGGGGAAGCGCGGGACGACCAGGCACGCGCCGACGGCGTCGCAGGTGCGCAGCAGCGTCCCGAGGTTGGCGCCGTGCAGCGGCCACAGCGGCGCCGCGTACAGGTGGTCCCAGCAGTTGTGCGACCGCGGGCGGCGACTGCGGCGCAGTTCCGCCGGGGTGCGGGTCCGTATCCTCCCCGTCGCGCCGCCGGGCGGACCCCCGGCCATCAGAGGTAGAGGCCTCCGGAGGCGGAGGCCGGGGTCGTCTGGTGGGGGAGCGCGGTGCCGCCGGAGGAGGAGGCGCCGCGGCGCAGGGCGTAGAGCTCCGCGAGCGTGGCGCCGTCCCGGCCGATGCCCTCGGACGTGCCGAGCCAGCCGGTCGCCTCGGCGCGGGTCAGCGGGCCCACCTCGATCCGGGCCAGGCAGCGCCCGGGGCGGACCACCGCGGGGTGCAGCCGCTCCAGGTCCTCGTTGGTCGTGATGCCGACCAGGACGTTGCGGCCCTGGCCGAGCAGGCCGTCGGTGAGGTTGAGCAGACGGGACAGCGCCTGGCCGGTCTGGTGCTTGGCCTGGCCGCGGATGAGCTCGTCGCAGTCCTCCAGCAACAGCAGCCGCCAGCGGCCCGGCCCTTCGGTGTCGTCCTCGCCGATGGCGATCTCCATCAGGTAGCCGACGTCGTTGAAGAGCACCTCGGGGTCGAGGACGCAGTCCACCTGGCACCAGTCGCGCCAGGCGCGGGCCAGCGTGCGCAGCGCGGAGGTCTTGCCGGTGCCCGGCGGGCCGTGCAGGAGCAGCAGCCGGCCGCTGACGTCGGCGGCGGTGAGCTTCATCAGCCCGTCCATGGCCTCCGCCACCGGCGCGGTGTAGTTGCCCCGCACGTCGTCCCAGGGGGCGGCGCTGATCTGCCGCGTGATGCGGTGCGGCCCGCGGCGCGGGGCGACGTACCAGAAGCCCATGGTCACGTCGTCGGGCTGCGGTTCCGGCTGGTCCTCGGCGTCCTCGACGGCCTCGGCCAGGACGCGCTGCGCCAGCTCCTCGGTGACCGCGGTCACCGTCACGTCGGCACGGCGGTGCCAGCGCGACACGAGGATCGTCCAGCCGTCGCCCTCGGCGAGGGTCGCGCCGCGGTCCTTGTCCCGCGCGGAGCGCAGCACCGACCCGCCGCTCGGTACGAGCGTCAGCCCCGACTTGACCCGGTCCAGGGACGTGCCGCACGAGTAGGGCTGCTCGCCGGTGACGAAGCGGCTCAGGAACAGGGCGTCGATGGCGTCGGACGGCGAGTCGTCGTCGTTCATGCCGAGACGGATGGACAGGGCGCGATGCGGGGGCGTTGCGTCGGGCATGCCGCTCATGATCCGGCACGGGGTCCGCGTCCGCACCGGGTTTTCACGCAGTGGCGGAATCACCGGGAATTCCCGCACGCCCGGTGGAACCGGCCCGATCCGGGCACAGCGGGCGGTTCACGGGGCACCGGGCGTCCGGCCGGGGATGGCGCGTCCGGGCGGTGCCGCCGTCGGCGCCCCTAAAGGGCCTCCCAACTACGGGAGTAGAGCCCGCCGGCCGAGACGGCGTCACATCCGGTGCACGCAGCGGCGATCACGGACAGCTCGCAGGAATGTCCATGTCAAGAAATCTTGGCATGGACACTTCCCGAACGTGTTACTGCGCGGTACGAAAGATGCGGCAGAGATCCTGCTAAGGGAGGTTCCATGAGACTGTCCCGTTTCGTGTCAGCCGCATCCACACTTCTCCTTACCGCCGCACTCGCCCTGGTTGGTGCCGGTTCCGCCCGAGCCGCCGGCCCCGTCTACGTGGCCCTGGGCGACTCGTACTCCGCCGGAGTCGGGTCCGGCAGCTACGACGGCTCGAGCGGCAGCTGCTACCGCAGCAGCAAGGCGTTCCCCCGGCTGTGGGCGAACGCGCATAGCCCGTCCGGGTTCTCTTTCACCGCGTGTTCCGGAGCGACCACGACCGACGTGCTCAACAATCAGCTCGGTCCGCTCAACGCCTCGACGACCCTGGTCAGCATCAGCATCGGCGGCAACGACGCCGGCTTCGCCGACGTGATGACCACCTGCGTCCTCAGCTCCGACAGCACCTGCCTCAGCCGTATCAACCAGGCCAGGGACTTCGCCAACAACCAGCTGCCCGCACGGCTCGACTCCGTCTACAACGCCATCAGCTCCAGGTCCCCTTCGGCCCGGGTCGTCGTCCTCGGCTACCCGCGCTTCTACAAGCTGGGCACCACCTGCATCGGCCTCAGCGAGACCAAGCGCAGGGCCATAAACGACGCGGCCGACCTCCTCGACACCGTCACCGCGAAGCGCGCCGCCGACCACGGCTTCGCCTTCGCCGACGTCCGCGGCACCTTCACCGGGCACGAGCTCTGCTCGGGCTCGGCCTGGCTGCACAGCCTCACCCTCCCCGTCTACGAGTCCTACCACCCCACCGCCTCCGGCCAGTCCGGCGGCTACTTGCCGGTGTTCACCTCCGCCGCGTGACCCGCGGCACCGCAGAGCGGAGCACCCGGACGACGTGAGACGAGGGGTGCCGGGCCACCGCCCGGCACCCCTCGCCCATGCCGGCGCTGCCTCAGGGGGTCGTCGCCGTCCCCTCCGAACCGCTCGGCGACGGGCTCGGCGCCCGGCACGTGACCGTGAACGGGACGTGCGCGGACTCCGTCCCCACCGGACTGCGCACCTCGACCGCCACCCAGCCCTCGATCGTGCCGTCCGGCTCGTAGGACGGCTCGGTGTGCTCGACCGTCCGGCTCCTCGGGCCGCCCGAGGGGAAGTCGAGGGTCTGCCAGCCATGGTCGGAACCGGCGCCGCTCGTCCTCCAGCGGTAGGTGACCGTCACCGGGGTGCGGTCGACCGTGACGCCCGCCGAGTAGGACGGCGCCTGCTCCGCGGGCGGCGGACAGCCCCCGGTGTAGGTGTCGCGCACGGCCGACACCGTGACGTGGACGTTCACATGGGCCGGGGTGCTGGGCGGCGCCGAGGTGTGCGGAGACGCGGAGTCGCCGCCGCCGGCCGTCGCCTCGTAGCCGCTGGCGTCCGTGTCGTCGTCGTCCTGCGAGCCGGTGGCGGACGGGGTCCCGTCGCCGCCCGGGGTGTTCCCGGCGGTCGTGCCGTGGCCGGAACCGCCGGGTGAGCCGTCGTCGAGCAGGGCGTAGGCCACGCCCCCGATGCCCAGGGCGAGGGCGAGCACGCCCGCGGCCATCGCCACCGCCGCGCGACGAGGCCGGGCCGGGGGACCACCTGACGGGGGGCCGAATCCGGTGCCGACGGGTGTCGTCGGCCCGAGCGGTGTCGAGGAGACGGGAGTCGAGGAGACCGGCGTGGACCGGACCGGTGTGCCGTCCGGCCCCGGCGGCATCGGCACGGCGGCCTGGGTGGTGGCGTAGGCCGTTCCGGCGCCCGGCGGGGTGCGCCCGGCGGCGAGGGCGTCCAGCCGCCGCTGCACCTCGTCGCCCGGGATCCGGGCCGCCGGGTCCTTGTGCAGCAGTCCGGTGATCACCGGGGCCAGCGGCCCCGCCCTGCGCGGCTCGGGCAGTTCCTCGTCCACCACCGCGCGCATCGTGCTCAGTGCGGTGTCGCGGCGGAACGGCGAACCGCCCTCCACCGCCACGTACAGCAGCACCCCGAGCGACCACAGGTCCGACTCCGGGCCGGGACGGCGGCCGAGCGCCCGCTCGGGGGCCAGGAACTCCGGTGAGCCCACCAGTTCGCCGGTGCGGGTGATCGCCGAGGAGCCCTCGATCATGGCGATGCCGAAGTCGGTGAGCACGACCCGCCCGTCGTTGCCGATGAGCACGTTGCCCGGCTTCACGTCGCGGTGCAGCACCCCGGCCGCATGGCCGGCGCGCAGCGCCGCCAGCACCTTGCCGCCGATCCCCGCGGCGCGCCGGGGGTCCATGGGGCCCTCCGCGTCGAGGACGTCGGCGAGCGTCACGCCCCGGACGAGCTCCATGACGATCCACGGGCTGCCCTCGGCCATGGCCACGTCGTACACCTTGATGACGTTGGGGTGCTCGACCCGCGCGGCCGCGATGCCCTCCTGCTGCAGCCGCGCGTACAGGCGCTCGACCTCCCCGTCCTCCAGGCCCGGCGGGGCCTTGACCTCCTTGACGGCCACCTCGCGGCCCAGCAGTTCGTCCCGGGCCAGCCACACCACACCCATGCCGCCCCGGCCCAGCTCGCTGATCAGCCGGTAGCGCCCCGCCACGAGCCGTGTCATCGGCGTGTCCCCCCTTCGTGCCGCCCGCAGCCCAGCATGACCGAACTTCCTCCCGAACGGACCCTTTCGACGGAAAGCTCCCTCAAGCCGGCAGTGCCAGCACCGCCCTGAGCAGCAGACCGCAGCCCAGCACCAGCACCACGGACGCCGTGGCCAGCGGCGCGAGGCGCCGTGCCGCCGTGAACAGCCAGCCGCGGGACCGCAGCGCCGACGCCTTCCCGGCCAGCCGCCCGAGGCGCACGACGGCGAAACCGGCGGCCGTGAGCGTGATCGCCAGACCCGCGCCGTACGCGAGCACCAGCAGGAAGCCGAACCAGGCCTGGCCGAGTGCCGCGGCACCCACCAGGACGACCACCGCGGAAGGACTGGGGACGAGACCGCCGGCGAAGCCGAGCAGGATCGTGCCCCGGAGCGTGGGCCGCGGCTCGTGCGGGTGTGTGTGCGGGTGGACGTGCACGTGGCGCTCGGGGGCGGGGCGTTCGGCGGTGAGGACGGCCGCGGGCGCGGTCTGCGCCGCCGTCCCGGGTGCGGGTGCGGGGCGGCGCGGGTGGACGTGGTGTTCGCCGTGGTGGCGATGGCCGTGCCCGTGGTGGCCGCCCCCATGGTCGTGGCCGTGGTCATGCCCTTGCCCGTGCCCATGTCCGTGGTCGTGGCCGTGGGACTGACCCCGCAGCCGCCAGGCGCGGCGGAGCAGCGCCGCACCGGCGCAGGCGACCAGCACCCCGCTGGCGACGCCCAGCCAGCCGATGACCGAGGGCGCCGCGGCCGAACCGGTCGTCACCAGCAGGCCCAGCGCGAACACCCCCATGGTGTGGGTGACCGTCACCGACGCGCCCAGCGCGACCATGTCCCGGCGCGACCGCCGGCCGCCCGCGGCGGCCGCCGCGGCCATCAGCGTCTTGCCGTGCCCGGGCGCGAGCGCGTGCATCGCGCCCAGGGCCAGCGCCGTGAGCAGGGCCAGGGCGGCGAACCCCGGGGTGAGCGCGTGCCGTGACACCAGGTCGGTGAGGGCCTGGGTCCAGCGGTCCGCGCCGCGCGGCAGCACACCGGCGGCGGGGGCGTCGTCCTCCGCCGCCAGCGCGGGGCCGCCCGGGGTCACCCGGAAACCGGCCGCGCGCTCGTCGGCGGGCGAGGAGAGCAGGTCCTTCGGGTACGCGGTGAGCCGCCGCGACACCGACGTCCCCGGCACGTCGGCGTCGTGGAGCGTCATCCGGTCGCCGCGCGCGGTGATCTCCCGCCAGCCCGGCCCGGCACCGATGTCCGCCGGACGGTACGTCAGGGGCGCGGACCTGCCGTCCGGCAGGCGCGCCGTCATCCGGCACTCGACGCGCAGTGTCGTCAGCCCCGCCTGCCCCGGCCGTACGGTCGCCGTGGCCCGGCGCACGGTGACCGGTTCGCGGCGACCGCCCACGGACGCCCGTGCGCCCTCCGCGGCCGCGTCGCACCGCGCCCCCGCCCAGTCCGCCAACTCGGCGCGGCCCAGCGCCCGGTCGCCGTCCCGGTCGATCGCGGGGACGGCCTGGGCCGCGGGGATCTCGGCGAGGTCCTCGACGTGGTCGATCCGCAGCACACCGGGGGCGGCGACCAGGCCGTCGTAGCGGTTGACGGTGAAGTTGCCCAGCGGATGCGCCTGCGCCTGTCCTGCGGGAAGCAGCGCGAGGGCCGCTCCCGCCGCTGCCGCGGCCGCCGCGGCGGCCGTCCTGCGCCGGATCATGACGGGTCTCCTTCGATGCGTGCCAGCGCGCGGCGGGCGGCGGGGGCGGCGG
>NZ_JARAVO010000330.1:0-8194 GCF_033792805.1 Streptomyces sp. PA03-1a | reverse complement strand
GTCCAGACGTGCCGTCGCCGGCCGTCGTCGCCGGGTAGGGCTGGGAGGAACCCGGCGGGCGGGCCGTCCGCCGTCCCCGCGACCGCGCCCCGCGCGGACCGCGACGAGCACAACGCGACGGCCCCATCCCCAGAAAGCGACGCGCGATGACCGCACCGGCCACCGGCCACACCAGTACGGACGAGCGGCTCAACTGGCTGCTGGAGAACCTGCTGGAGCGCACCCCGGGCGCCCGCCACGCCCTGGTCCTGTCCCGGGACGGGCTCAAGCTGTGCCGCACCCCCGAGCTCTCGGTGGACCAGGCGGACCAGCTCGCGGCCATCTCCGCCGGCATCCAGAGCCTGTCGCAGGGCGCGTCCATGGAGTTCGGCGACGGCAGCGGCGGCGTGCGGCAGGCCATGGCCGAGTTCTACGGCGGGATCCTGTTCATCGTCGAGGCCGGTGACGGCGCCCACCTCGCGGTCGTCGCCGACGACGACGCCGAGGTCGGCCTGATCGGCCACAACATGCACGAGCTGGTCGAGCAGCTCGGTGAGCACCTGAGCGCTCCCCCGCGCGAGGTGCCCGGTGAGGACGGCGACGGCGCATGACACCCCGCCCGGGCCGGGAGGAGGATCCGGACCGGCTGTACACCCTGACGTCGGGCCGCAGCCGGCCCGCGTCCGACGCGTTCGACCTGGTGACCCTGGTGGTCGCCGAGTGCGATCCGGTCCCGGGGATGCAGTCCGAGCACGCGGCGATCCTGCGGATCTGCCGCCGGCCCACCGCCGTCGTGGAGCTCGCCGCCGACCTGGGACTCCCGGTCGGCATCACCCAGGTGCTGCTGTGCGACCTGCTGGACACCGGCCGGATCAGCGCCCGGCACCCCCGTACCGCCCGGACGGCGGCTCAACTGCCGGACCCCGAGATCCTGGAGCAGGTGCTCGTTGGACTACGCAACCTCTGACCCCGGCCTCGTTCCCGGCCCGCCGGGGCCGCGGGCGCCGCTCGACGCGAGCGCCGACAACGGGCTGAAGATCGTCATCACCGGTGGGTTCGGCGTCGGGAAGACGACCATGGTCCGCTCGGTCAGCGAGATCCGTCCGCTGAACACCGAGGAGACGATGACCCAGGCCGGAGCCGGGGTCGACGACCTCGCCGGTGTGGGGGCGAAGACCTCCACCACCGTGGCCTTCGACTTCGGCCGGATCAGCGTCAACGCGCGCACCGTGCTCTACCTGTTCGGCGCGCCCGGGCAGGAACGGTTCTGGTTCCTGTGGGACCGGCTGTTCTCCGGCACGCTCGGCGCGGTGGTGCTGGTCGACACCCGCCGGCTGGACGACTCCTGGTACGCCATCGACCGCCTGGAGCACCACGGCACCCCGTTCGTGGTGGCCCGCAACGACTTCGGCGGGCCGAAGCACACCGAGGAACAGGTCCGCGACGCGCTGTCACTGGCGGACGGGGTGCCGCTGGTGGACTGCGACGCGCGGTCCCGGCAGTCCTCCAAGGACGTCCTCATCACCCTCGTCCAGCACCTGCAGACCCTGTCCGGCGCCCGCCCGCGCCCCCGGGAGAGGACCGCCCCGTGACCAGTCAGCCCTCCGCGGCCGCCGGCGCCTGCCCGTTCGCCGGGGCGGTGCCGTTCAGCGGTCCGCGCTTCCACGTCGAACCGGCCGCCCTGTACCGGGAGTTGCGCCGCGAGCACGGGGCCCTGGCCCCCGTGGAGCTCGACGGCGGCATACCGGCCTGGCTCGTGCTGGGCTACCGGGAACTGCTGCACGTCACCGGCGACCCGGTGCTCTTCAGCCGCGACTCGGACCTGTGGAACCAGTGGGACCGCATCCCCGACGACTGGCCGCTGCTGCCCATGATCGGGCGCAAGCAGCCGTCGATCCTCTACACCGTGGGCGAGCGGCACCGGCAGCGCGCCGCGATGATGGGCAACGCCATGGAGGCCATCGACGCGGTCGAACTGCGCCGTCACGCCGAGCGCTACGCCGACGGGCTGGTCGACACCTTCTGCGGCAGCGGCAGGGCGGACATCCTCGACGAGTTCGCGATGCTGCTCCCGGTCCGTGTGCTGGCCCGGCTTTACGGCTTCCCCGAGGAGCAGGGCCCCCGCCTGGTGAAGGCGGTCAAGGACCTGGTCGACGGCGGCGCGGACGCCATCGCCGGCCAGATGTACGTCTACTCCGCGATGACCGAGCTGCTCGAGGCGAAGAAGGAGCAGCCGGGCGCGGACGTGGTCTCGCGGATGCTCGCCGACCGGTACGACTTCTCCGACGAGGAGATCGTGCAGGACCTGATGGTGATGACCGTGGCCGGGCACCAGCCCACCGCGGACTGGATCGGCAACTCGCTGCGGCTGATGCTCACCGACGACCGCTTCGCCGCCTCGTTCACCGGTGGCCGGAACAGCGTCGGACAGGCCATGAACGAGGTCCTGTGGGAGGACACCCCCAGCCAGAACATCGCCGGGCGGTGGGCCAGCCGCGACACCCGGCTCGGCGGGCGCCAGATCGCCTCCGGCGACCTGCTCATCCTCGGCTTCGCCGCGGCGAACGCCGACCCGCAGGTGCACCTGGAGGCCGGGGCATCCACCAACGGCAACAACGCCTGGTTCTCCTTCGGCCACGGTGAGCACCGCTGCCCGTTCCCGGCGCAGGAGATCGCCGAGGCCATCGCCCGCACCGGCATCGAGGTGCTGCTGGACCGGCTGCCCGACCTCGAACTGGCGGTCGACCCCGCCGAACTGGTGCGCCGTCCGTCCCCGTGGCTGCGGGGCATGACCAAGCTCCCCGTGCGTTTCACACCCACCCCCGTGCTAGGAGAACTCTGATGGAATGCCCGGTCACCGGCCACCGCGCGGCCTCCCCGATCGTGCTGGACCCGCTGGTGGGCGACCTGGTCGCCGAGAGCGCCGCGCTGCGCGAGGAGGGCCCGCTGGCCGCGGTCGTCCTGCCCGGCGGGGTGCCGGTGTGGGCCGTGACGCACCATGCCGAGGCCCGCGCGCTGCTGACCGACCCGCGGCTGGTGAAGGACATCGCCCACTGGGACGCCTTCACCCGCGGTGAGATACCCGCCGACTGGGCGCTGATCGGCCTGGCCAACCCCGGCCGCTCGATGCTCACCGTGGACGGCGCCGACCACCGCCGGCTGCGCGCCCTGGTCGCCCAGGCGCTCACCCCCCGCCGCGTCGAGCAGATGCGGGCCCGCATCGAGGAGCTGACGGCCGGTCTCCTGGAGCGCGTCGAGGAGGCGGCACGTGAGGGCGAGGTGCTGGACCTGAAGGCCACCTTCGCCTACCCGCTGCCGATGTACGTCGTGCAGGAGCTGATGGGCATCGACGAGGCCCACCTGCCCCGCCTGAAGGTGCTGTTCGAGAAGTTCTTCTCCACCCAGACCCCGCCCGACGAGGTCATCGCCACCCTCGGCGAGCTCGCGACCCTGATGGCCAAGACCGTCGCCGACCGGCGCGCCGAGCCCGGCGACGACCTGACCAGCGCGCTCATCGCGGCCTCCGAGGACGGTGACCACCTCACCGACGCGGAGATCCAGAGCACCCTGCAGCTGATGATCGCCGCGGGCCACGAGACCACGATCTCCCTCATCGTGAACGCGGTCGTCAACCTGCTCACCCACCCCGACCAGCTCGCGCTGGTGCGGGAGGGCAAGGCGAGCTGGGAGTCGGTGGTGGAGGAGACGCTGCGCCACTCCACGCCCACCTCCCACGTGCTGATCCGCTTCGCCACCGAGGACGTCCCCGTCGGCGACAAGGTCATCGCCAAGGGCGAGGCGCTGATCGTCTCCTACGCGGCGATCGGCGGCGACGAGAAGCAGCACGGTCCGAGCGCCGGCGTCTTCGACATCACCCGCGAGCACCCCATCCGGCACATCGCCTTCGGCCACGGCCCGCACGTGTGCCCGGGCGCCGCGCTGTCCCGGCTGGAGGCCTCGGTGGCGCTGCCCGCCCTGTTCGAGCGCTTCCCCAAGCTCGACCTGGCGGTGCCGGCGACGGAGCTGCGGAACAAGCCCGTGGTCACCCAGAACGACCTGTACGAGCTGCCGGTCACCGTGAACTGACCTACCGTCGGTGTCCGGCACCGTCCCGCCCCGCTCGAGCCGGAGCGGGGCGGTGCCGGTCCCGCCCGACCCCGCGACGAGGAGGGCGCCGTGCCGTCGTACGGCAGGCCGCTGCGCAAACTGGGCTTCCTGACGATCGGGCTGTTCGACGAGGCCGACCCGCGGCGCGGGCACGAGGCGACGCTCGAGATGATCCAGTTGGGCGAGCGACTGGGCTTCGACAGTGCGTGGGTGCGCCACCGCCACCTGCAGTTCGGCATCTCCTCGCCCGTGGCCGTCCTCGCCGCCGCCTCGCAGCGCACCAGCCGCATCGAACTCGGCACGGCCGTCATCCCGCTGGGATGGGAGAACCCGCTGCGACTGGCCGAGGACCTGGCGACGGTGGACCTGCTGTCCGGCGGCCGCCTCAACCCGGGCGTCAGCGTCGGCCCGCCGATGCACTTCGACGAGGTCCGCGGCGCCCTCTACCCGGACACCGCGGGCCACGAGGACTTCTCCTACACCCGGGTGGAACGCCTGCTGGGCTTCGTCCGGGGCGAGCCGGCCACCGCCTTCAGCGGCACCGAGGGCTTCGAGGTCTTCTCCGACCGCGTCCAGCCGCACTCCCCGGGGCTCGGCGACCGCATGTGGTACGGCGGAGGGAGCCTGCGCTCGGCGCGGTGGGCCGGGGAGCACGGGATGAACTTCCTGACGAGCAGCGTGGTCAAGGCGGAGGAGTCCGAGGACTTCGCGGCGATCCAGCTGTCCCACGTCCGTGCCTTCCGTGCCGCACACCCCGACGGCGAACGGGCCCGGGTCTCGCAGGGACTGGTCGTCGTCCCCACCGACAGCGCCTCGGCCGGCCAGCGCGAGAAGTACCGGGAGTACGCCCGCCGGCGGCTGCCGCGCACCGCCGGCCCGCAGGGCCCCGGGCGGCTGCTGTTCGCCCCCGACCTGGTCGGCACCTCCGAGGAGATCGCGGAGCGGCTCTCCGCGCACGCGGCCTTCCGCGAGGTCGACGAGGTCGCCTTCGCGCTGCCGTTCGCCTTCGAGCCCGAGGACTACGTGCAGATCCTCACCGACATCGCCACCCGGCTCGGACCGGCCCTCGGCCGTCCGGCCCCGGCCGCCTGACGGCCGCCGTGGAGCGGCCCCGCCCGGCACGCCGGGCGGGGCCGTGGCGTCACACGCCGATGTCGCGGCCGTCCTTGCGCCACACCACGACGACGGAGGGGCGGGGGATCCGCTTGCCGCCGTCCGGCCAGCGCGAGGACGGGTTCTCGTACGTGGAGCCGTCGGTCTCGCCGGGGTGCTGCACCGCGACCAGGACGCGCTGGTCCTGGACGATCGGGCCGCAGGTCTCGGCGCCCTTGGGCACGCTCAGGAACTGCCGGACCTGACCGCGCTTGTCACCCCTGACCGCGACGCCGAAGAGGGCGTCGTGGGTGCCGAGGGTGCCGGGCGCGCCGTCGGTGGAGATCCACAGGTTGCCGTGCGGGTCGAAGGCCACGTTGTCCGGGCACGAGATCGGGCTGACGTCGTCCTTCGGGAAGCCCGCGAAGTAGGTGGCGGGGTCCGAGGGGTCTCCGGCGACCAGGAACAGCCGCCACGCGAAGCGGTCGGCGGCAGGGTCGTCGAAGAACTCGGCCAGCTCCAGCACGTGCCCGTGCTTGTTGTTGCTCCGCGGGTTGGCCTCGTCGGGGCCGGCGGAGCCGGCCTTGCCGCGGTTGGTGTTGTTGGTCAGCGCCACGTAGACGCGACCGGTGCGCGGGCTGGGCTCGACGTCCTCGGGGCGGTCCATCTTCGTGGCACCGGCCTTGTCCGCCGCCATCCGGGTGAAGAGGTAGACCTCCTCGGCGGTCATGCCCTCCACGAAGGAGGTGGTGCCGCTCGCCAGCCTGATCCACTCGCCCGAGCCGTCGAACTCGCCGTCCGAGGGCAGCTTCCCGCTGCCGTCGAACTCCGCGGCAGGGCTGTCGCCGGTGAGCCTGGCGACGTAGAGCGTGCCCTCGTCGAGCAGCGACAGGTTGTGCTCGCGGACGGCCCGGCCGCTGCCGTGCCGCATCGCCTTGCTCGCCACGAACTTGTACATGTAGTCAAAGCGCTCGTCGTCGCCCATGTAGACGACGGGGCGGCCGTCATCGGTGAGCCGGGGCTGCGCGGCCTCGTGCTTGAAGCGGCCGAGCGCGGTGTGCTTGCGCGGCGTCGAGTCCGGGTCGAAGGGGTCGAGCTCCACGATCCAGCCGAAGCGGTTGACCTCGTTGGGCTCCTTCGCCAGGTCGAAGCGGTCGTCGAACCGCTCCCACTTGCGCTCGCTGGCCGCGCCGGCGACGCCGTAGCGCTTCAGCCGCTCCGCGGTGACCGGGTCGGTGACCGAGACCGCGTTGCCGAAGTACTGGTTGAAGTTCTCCTCGCCCGAGAGCACGGTGCCCCACGGGGTGGTGCCGCCGGCGCAGTTGTTGAGGGTGCCGAGGACCTTCGTGCCGGTGGGGTCGGCCTTGGTGCGCAGCAGGGGGCTGCCCGCGGCGGGGCCGGTCAGCCGGAAGGCCGTCTTGGTGTGGACCCGCCGGTTCATGCCGTGCCGGTTCACCGGGTACAGGCGGCCGGAGTGCCGGTCCTCCTCGACCACGACCACGCTGAGGCCGTGCGCGGCCCATGCGATCTCGACCTGCTCGCGGGTGGGGTCGGCCGCGTCGTAGCCCGGGAACATGAGGATCTCGTCGGTGTACTCGTGGTTGGCGACGAGTACCTGACGGCCGCGCTCACCGGGCAGGTCGAACAGGTGCAGGAAGTCGTTGTTGTAGCCGAACTGGCCGGCCTGCGCCGCGGCGGTCTGCCGCGCCTGGTCGAACGCGGGGGCGCCGCGCAGGATGGGGTCGCCCCAGCGGATCACGACGCTCTGCGCGTAGCCCTCGGGGACGACGAGGGCGTCCACGGTGTTCGGCTCGACGGGCCGGAAGCGCAGGCCCTTGGCGGCGTCGGGGTCGACGGTGCCGCCGTGACCGCCGTGACCGCCGTGACCGCCGTGACCGCCGTGCTTCGGTTCGGGGGCGGCGACGGCCACGTCGGTGCCGGACGTGACGGCCATGCCTCCTGCGGCGGCGGCCAGGGTGACCACGGCACCGGTCCGCAGCATGGTGCGGCGGGAGAGGGCGTCGGCGACGACGTCGCCGAGGTAGGCGTTGCCGCTGGTGTTCGGGGCCTCGTGGGCGCAGGCGTCACCGCACTTGAACCGGCAGGTGAGGGCGGACCTGCCACCGTCGTGGCGGGGGAGGAGCGGAAGAAGTCTGTGCGGCCGCACAGTGCCTCCAAGTCTATGTTCCGGTATAGCGAATCCCATGGGACGGTAAAGAGCCCTGTTCTCGCGGGGGTGGCCGGAACGTGAACCTCGGATGAACCGGTGCGCGCGGCCGGGGTGCCGCCGCGCGGTTGACACCGCACGGAGGCCGCGGGCATGGCCGTGGCCACGCCTGTCCTCGTGGCTCCCGACGGCACGGCGCTTGCTTGCGCGGCGACCAGGCCTGCCCATGGTCTGCCTGCCGGGGGGAGGGTGTGTGGGGCTCCGCCAGCTACCGCTGCGACCGCCTCGTCGACGACTTCGAGGCGCTGCGCGCCCACCGCGGCCTCCGTTGGTCTCGCCGTCGGTACGGACGTTCGGCCGGCCACGGTCCGGCTCCGGCAGGGGGAGCCTTGGTACGACGCGGGCTACACGGCCTTGGAGGAGGTCGTCGCGGGGCGCGGGGGAGGACGGCCGCAGGGAGGCCGTCGCGCCCTTCCCCCACGGGCGTTGGGACGGGACCGCGCGGGCGCTGGAGGCCGGAGGCGCCGAGGAGAGGAGCGACGCAGCCGCGGCCGTCTTCCGCTCGGGGGACGCCTGGGAACCGGAGCGCACGCGTACGGCGCTCGCCCGCTTCGCGGGACCGGTGCTCGTACTGGCGGGGGAGTGCGACGTGCACGCACCACCGCCCGCGATGGCCGAGGTGGCGGAGCTGTTCCCGGACACCGCGCCGGGCGTTCAGCCGGGCGCCGGGCACTTCCCGTGGCGGGGCGAGCGGGAGCGGTCGGTACCCGGCCGACTCGGACAGCCCGGAGCGGAGGGCGAGTCCACCGGGCGGGATCCGTTCCCGCCCGCCCCGCCACGGGAAGTGCC
>NZ_JARAVO010000032.1:0-51766 GCF_033792805.1 Streptomyces sp. PA03-1a | reverse complement strand
GCCCCCGTCCCGTCCCCCTTCGCCGGACTGCTCGACTCCGCCGCGGGCGGGCTGTCGCGTGGCCTGGCCCGGATCACCGGCACCACCGTCGGCCCGTACCAGACCGCCGTGGTGCGGATCGGCATCTCACTGGCCTGGCTGCTGTTCCTGCTGCGCGAGTGGCCGCACCGCCACGAGCTCTACGGGCCGGACGGGGCGTGGAGCTGGGACCTGGCGAACCGGCTCGTCGCCGACAACCACGCCTTCACCCTGCTGCTGTGGGGCAGGGCCGACGCGTGGTTCGAGGTCGTGTACGCGGGTGCGATCGTGGCGAGCGCGATGCTGCTGCTCGGCTGGCGGACCCGCACGGCCTCGCTGCTGTTCATGATCGGCGTGCTCTCCCTGCAGAACCGGAGCGTGTTCGTCGGCGACGGCGGTGACAACGTGATCCACCTGATGGCGATCTACCTCGTCTTCACCCGGTGCGGGCGGGTCTGGTCGCTCGACGCCCGCCGCCGCGCCAAGGGGCGGGACGGCGACGGCGCGGGGATCGCGCTGTGGATCGTCCTCGGACTCGTGCTCACCGTGGCGCAGCTGCTCGGCCGTACCGGCCTGAACTGGACCGACGGCCTGCTGCCCTGGCTCGGCTGGACGCCGTTCCTGTGGGGCTTCCTGCTGCTGCAGGCCGTGTGGTGGGCGGTGCGGCGGTACGCGCCGGGCGAGCCGCGCACGGTCCTTCGGATCCTCGCGAACATCCTGCACGCCGCCGGTCTGCTGGTGATCGTCGTCGAGGTGTGCCTGATCTACGCCACGGCGGGTTGGTACAAGGTCCAGGGCTCGCGCTGGCAGGACGGCACCGCGGTGTACTACCCGCTGCACCTGGACGACTTCAGCCCCTGGCCGGGGCTGTCCCATGCGATGGCCGCCAGCGGACTGATGGTCATGGTGATCACCTACGGCACGGTGATCGTCCAGGTCGCCTTCCCCTTCACCCTCTTCAACCGCCGGGTGAAGAACGTGCTCCTCGCGTTGATGATGCTGGAGCACGCCTCGATCGCGATCGTCCTCGGACTGCCGTTCTTCTCGCTGGCGATGATCGCCGCCGACGCGGTCTTCCTGCCCACCGGCTTCCTGCGCTGGGCGGGCGACCGGGTGGTGCGTCCGTTGCGGCGCGGCGCGGCCGGGGAGTCCGAGGACGGCCGGCCGCAGGGCGCGGGAGGCGGTGAAGACGGTGAAGGCGGTGAAGGCGGTGAAGGCGGTGAAGGCGGGGAAGGCGCGGAGGACGCGCAGGCGCGGGCGGTCGCGGGGCAGCGAGGGCCGGGACCGGCCGGCGAGCCCGCCCCCTCTAATCTCGTGGTGTGAGCACCAGCCAGGACGACGCGGCCGAGCCGCTGCAGTACGACGACGGCTTCGGCCCCGAGGTCGGGGTCGGGCCGCACCCGCGGCCCTGGCCCGAGGACCCGCGCTACGACGCCGAGCTGCTCGCGCAGGGCGACCGCCGCAACGTGGTGGACGAGTACCGCTACTGGACGCGGGAGGCGATCGTCGCTGACCTCGACACCCGGCGCCACGACTTCCACGTCGCCGTCGAGAACTGGCAGCACGACTTCAACATCGGGTCCGTGGTGCGCACCGCCAACGCCTTCCTGGCGAAGGAGGTGCACATCGTGGGGCGGCGCCGCTGGAACCGGCGCGGCGCCATGGTGACCGACCGCTACCAGCACGTGCGCCACCACTTGGACGTCGCGGCGCTGGCCGCGTGGGCGGCTGCGGAGGACCTGCCGATCATCGGGATCGACAACCTCCCCGGTGCCGTGCCGCTGGAGACCACCGAACTGCCACGGCGCTGCGTGCTGCTCTTCGGGCAGGAGGGGCCCGGGCTGACCGACGAGGCGTGGAAGCACGCGGCGGCGGTCTGCTCGATCGCCCAGTTCGGCTCCACGCGCTCGATCAACGCGGGGGCCGCGGCGGCCATCGCCATGCACGCCTGGATCCAGCGCTACGCGCGGGTGGGTACGGAGCAGCCCCGTCCGGAGTGACAGGGCTGCTCCGGACGGGGCTGTCGGTGTGCGGGCGGGCCGGATCAGGCCTGGCGGCGGACCTCGATGACCCGGAAGCGGCTCGCGACGAAGGCGCCGTCGCACAGGGCCGCGTTGGCGGCCGGGTTGCCGCCGGAGCCGTGGAAGTCGGAGAAGGCGGCCGTCTGGTTGACGTACACCCCGCCGGTCAGGTTGAGGGAGAGCTGGGCGGCCTCCTCCAGGCAGACCTCCTCGATCTGCCGCTCCACCTCGCCGGAGGTGGTGTAGGCGCCGACCGTCATGGCGCCCTTCTCCCGCACGGTGCGGCGCAGCAGGTCGACCGAGTCCTTGGTGGAGTCCATGGCGACCGCGAAGGCGACCGGGCCGAAGCACTCCGACATGTAGGCGGCCTCGTCGTCCGGCTTCGCGCCGTCCAGCTTCACGATCACCGGGGTGCGGACCACGGCGTCCGGGAAGTCGGGGTGCGCGACCTCGCGGGAGGCGAGCGCGACCTCGCCGAGGGAGGCGGCGGCCTCCAGGCGTGCCTTCACATCGGGATTGACCAGGGCGCCCAGCAGGGCGTTGGCCCGGGCGTCGTCGCCGAGCAGCCCGCCCACGGCGGCCGACAGATCGCCCACCACCTCGTCGAAGCCCTTGTGGCCGTCGTCGGTGGCGATGCCGTCACGCGGGATCAGCAGGTTCTGCGGGGTGGTGCACATCTGTCCGCTGTACAGGGACAGGGAGAAGGCCAGGTTGGACAGCATGCCCTTGTAGTCGTCCGTGGAGTCGACGACGACGGTGTTGACGCCGGCCTTCTCGGTGAAGACCTGGGCCTGGCGGGCGTTCTCCTCCAGCCAGTCGCCGAAGGCGGTGGAGCCCGTGTAGTCGATGACGCGGACCTCGGGGCGCAGCGCCAGCGTCTTGGCCAGGCCCTCGCCGGGGCGCTCGGCGGCCAGGCAGACCAGGTTCGGGTCGAAGCCGTTCTCGGCGAGCACCTCGCGGGCGATCCCGACCGTCAGCGCCAGCGGGAGCACGGCGCGCGGGTGCGGCTTGACCACGACCGCGTTGCCGGTGGCCAGGGAGGCGAAGAGGCCCGGGTACCCGTTCCAGGTGGGGAAGGTGTTGCAGCCGATCACGAGCGCGATGCCGCGCGGCACCGTCGTGAAGTCCTTGCGCAGGGTCAGCGGGTCGCGCTTGCCCTGCGGCTTGACCCACTCGGCCGTGCCGGGGGTGCGCACCTGCTCCACGTAGGCGTACGCGACCGCTTCGAGGCCGCGGTCCTGCGCGTGCGGGCCGCCGGCCTGGAAGGCCATCATGAAGGCCTGACCGGAGGTGTGCATGACCGTGTGGGCCATCTCCGTGGTGCGCGCGTTGATCCGGGCCAGGATCTCCAGGCAGACCAGGGCCCGGTTCTCCGGGCCGGCCTCGCGCCAGGCGGGCATCGCGGCCTTCATCGCGGGGAGGAGCACGTCGACGTCCGGGTGCGGGTACTCCACACCCAGCTCGATGCCGTACGGGGACACCTCGCCGCCGGTCCAGCCGTCGGTGCCGGGCTGGTCCAGGTCGAAGCGGGTGCCGCGCAGGGCGTCGAACGCGGCCTGGGCGGTCTCGCCGTCCGCGTATGCCTTCGGGTGCTCGGGGTACGGAGACCAGTACTCGCGGGTACGGATCGCCTCGAGCGCCTTGTCGAGCGTCTCGCGGTGCCGTGCGACCGACGGGACAGCGGTGAGATCGGCAGCCATGGGGCCAACTCCTCGTCGAGCTGGATTGGGGTGGGCAGGGTGCTGGCTTCCCCGCTAGATTAACCGAATGTTCGGTCGGGACAAGGGGGCCGACCGAAGCTGTGGACAACTGGCGAGGAGCAGTGGCGGCGATGAGCGCTCTTGACCGATCCAGCACGGTCGCGGTGGTGGGCACGGGGACGATGGGCCAGGGGATCGCCCAGGTCGCGCTGGTGGCGGGCCATTCCGTACGGCTCTACGACGCGGGCCCCGGCCGGGCCGAGCAGGCCGAGCGGGCCCTGGCGGAACGGCTGGACCGCCTGGTGGAGAAGGGCCGGCTGCCCGCCGCCGAGCGTGACGCGGCCCGCGGCCGGCTCTCGGCCGTCCGGGAGATCGAGGAACTGGCGGGCGTGTCGCTCGTCGTCGAGGCGATCCTGGAGGACCTGGGCGCCAAGCAGCAGCTCTTCACGGCCCTGGAGTCGGTGGTCGCCGAGGACTGCCTGCTGGCCACCAACACCTCCTCCCTGTCGGTCACCGCCGTGGGCGGCGCGCTGCGGCGCCCGGGCCGCTTCGTCGGCCTCCACTTCTTCAACCCCGCGCCGCTGCTGCCGCTGGTCGAGGTGGTCTCCGGCGCCGCCACCGACGAGGCCGCCGCCCAGGCCGTGTACGACACCGCCGCCGCCTGGGGAAAGACACCGGTGCGCTGCACCGACACCCCCGGCTTCATCGTCAACCGGGTCGCGCGCCCCTTCTACGCCGAGGCCTTCCGGCTCCACGAGGAGCGCGTGGCCGACCCCGCCACCATCGACGCGGTGCTGCGGGAGAGCGGCGGCTTCCGGATGGGCCCGTTCGAGCTCACCGACCTGATCGGCCAGGACGTCAACGAGGCCGTCACGCGCTCGGTGTGGGACTCGTTCTTCCAGGACCCCAAGTTCACCCCCTCCCTCGCCCAGCGGCGGCTGGTGGAGTCCGGGCGGCTCGGCCGCAAGAGCGGGCACGGCTGGTACGACCACGCCGAGGGCGCCGCCGCCCCGGCCCCCCACACCGCGGGGCCGGAGAAGCCGCCCGCCGAGGTCACCGTGTGCATGGGCGGCCGCGGCCCGGCCGCGGTGCTGCCCCGGCTGATCGCCGAGGCGGGCATAGAGGTGCTGGACGGCGAGGTCGCCGACCCGGACGACGGGTACCTCGAGCTGCCCGGCGGCGGCCGGCTCTACCTGGCGGACGGGGGCCCGGCCACCACGGGCCCGGCCGTCGACTACGTGCAGTTCGACCTCGCGCTGGACTACCGGGTGGCCACCCGGGTCGCGATCGCGCCGTCCGACTCGGCACGCCCGGAGACCGTGCAGGCGGCGATCGGGCTGTTCCAGGCGCTGGGCAAGAAGGTCAGCGTCATCGAGGACGTACCGGGCATGATCGTCGCCCGTACCGTGGCGATGCTGGTGGACTTCGCCACCGACGCCGTCGCCCGGGGGGTGGCCTCACCGGAGGACGTCGACGCCGCGATGCGGCTCGGCGTGAATTACCCGCGCGGTCCGCTCGCCTGGGGTGCCGAACTCGGCCTGGAGTGGGTCCGCGGGGTGCTGCGCAACCTGCACCAGGCGTACCCCGGCGGGCGCTACGCGCCGTCCCGTCCGCTGAACCGCCGCGCGGCGGCCGAGGGGAGACTACTCTCATCATGACCATGGCACAGCGCGACAACCCCGCCCCCAAGAGGGACACCTACACGCCTGACTCGCTGCTGGCCGTGGCCGTGACGGTCTTCATCGAGCGCGGTTACGACGGTACGTCCATGGAGCACCTGTCGCGGGCCGCCGGCATCTCCAAGTCCTCGATCTACCACCATGTGCGGGGCAAGGAGGAGCTCCTGGAGCGCGCCGTCGGCCGTGCCCTGGACGGTCTCTTCGGCATCCTGGAGGAGCCCGGAGCGCGCGGCGGGCGCGCCGTGGAGCGGCTGGAGTACGTCACGCGCCGCACCACCGAGGTGCTGATGGCGGAGCTTCCCTACGTCACGCTGCTGCTGCGGGTGCGCGGGAACACCAGGACCGAGCGCGCCGCCCTGGAGCGCCGCAGGGAGTTCGACCACCGGGTCGCCGACCTGCTGAAGTCGGCCGTCGCGGAGGGGGACCTGCGCGGTGACGTGGAGCCCAGGCTCGCGACCAGGCTGCTCTTCGGAATGATCAACTCCATAGTCGAGTGGTACCAGCCGCACACGGCCGGTACCCGGGAGCACGACGACGCCGCGGTCGTGGACGCCGTCGTGCGGCTGGCCTTCGACGGCTTGCGCGTCTCTTGACGCTGGTCCAGACCAACCCTCACGATCGGGGCCATGTCCTTCACCCTCCGTGCCCGCCTGTGCGCCGCCTCAGCCGCCGTCCTGCTGCTCGCCGGGTGCGGAGGGGGTGACGACGGCGGTCAGGCCGCCGACGCCACACCGTCGGAGGACTTCGGCTGCCTGACGGCCGCGCAGGCGAAGTCCGGGTCCGTCAGTTACGACGACACCGACGACAACCCCGTGGACGCCTGGCTCGCCGGCAAGGGCGACACCTCGGTTCTGCTGATGCACCAGGCGGACGGCGACATGTGCCAGTGGATGCCGCAGGCCGACCTCCTGCTGAAGGACGGCTACCGCGTCCTGGTCGTCGACTCCAACGGCAGCGAGGTGCCCGAGGTCGTGGGCGGGGTGGCGTTCCTGCGCGCCAAGGGCGCGCGGCACGTCCTGCTCATGGGCGCGTCCAAGGGCGGCACGGCGGTCCTGGAGGGCGCCGCGTCGGTGGATCCGCCGGTCGACGCCGTGGTCTCGCTCTCCGCGCCCGAGACCTACGGGACCATGGACGCGAGCTCCGCGGTGCCGCGGCTGACCGCGCCCGTGCTCTACATGGCGGCGGCGGGCGACACCGCGTTCGCGGAGTCGACCGAGGCGCTGAGCAAGGCCACGAAGAAGGCGGCCGAGAACCGGCTCGACATCGTCAGCGGACCCCAGCACGGCGTGGGCATGCTCACCTACGACCTCAACTGGGCCACCGTGACGGCCTTCCTGCAGAAGTACGCCGGATAGCCGCGCCGGGGAGCCCGCGGGCGGTGCCGGTGGGGTCAGTCGGTCAGCACCCGGTCGGTCTCCTCGAAGACCAGCAGCGTGCGGCTGCTGAGCACCTCGGGCACCGCCTGGATGCGGGTGAGCACCAGTTCGCGCAGGCTGCGGTTGTCGGGGGTGTGGACGAGCAGCAGCACGTCGAAGTCCCCGCTCACCAGGGCGATGTGGGCCACCCCCGGCAGTTCCAGCAGCTTCTCCCGCACGGTGCGCCAGGAGTTCTGCACGATCTTCAAGGTGATGTAGGCGGACGCGCCGTGACCTGCGCGTTCGTGGTCGACCCGGGCCGTGAAGCCGCGGATGACCCCGTCCTCGATGAGGCGGTTGATCCGGGCGTAGGCGTTGGCGCGGGACACGTGGACGTGCTCGGCCACCGATCGTATGGACGCCCGCCCGTCCTCCTGCAGGTAGCGCAGGATCGCGCGGTCGATCGCGTCCAGCGGACGCACCGCCGCCGGACCGGTGTCCGGCGCCGCTGCCTGCGGTCCCGGGGCGCCGCCCCGAGAAATTTGGGAATCCGTCACGCCCCCGAGCCTCCCTAGCATGGACGTACTGGCTCCATCTCAGGGTGTGGAGAACCGTTTGTCCACAGGCGGGACACACCTGTAGCCAAAATGCCTCCGGCGACCGAACAATCGGTAGGGGAGCGATACCCGCTCCCCCCACCGAACACGCCCACGAGGAGGTGCTCGCGATGACCGTCCTGGACCAGCACGTCTGGCAACCCCGCACCGACCCGGCGCCGCTGCTGCCCGACCCTGAGCCGTACCGACTGCTCGGCACCCCCGAGGCAGGCGCGCTCGACGCCGGAGTGCTGACCACGATGTACGGACAGCTGGTGCGGGGCCGCCGTTACAACCGGCAGGCCACCGCGCTCACCAAGCAGGGCAGGCTGGCCGTCTACCCCTCCAGCACCGGTCAGGAGGCGTGCGAGGTCGCCGCGGCACTCGCCCTGGAGCCCCAGGACTGGCTGTTCCCGAGCTATCGCGACACCCTGGCCGCCGTCGCCCGCGGCGTCGACCCCGTCGAGGCGCTGACGCTGCTGCGCGGTGACTGGCACACCGGCTACGACCCGCGCGAGCACCGGGTCGCCCCGCTCAGCACGCCGCTGGCCACCCAGCTGCCGCACGCCGTGGGCCTCGCGCACGCGGCCCGGCTCAAGGGCGACGACGTCGTCGCCCTTGCCATGGTCGGCGACGGAGGCACCAGCGAGGGCGACTTCCACGAGGCGCTGAACTTCGCCGCCGTGTGGCACTCCCCCGTCGTCTTCCTCGTGCAGAACAACGGCTTCGCCATCTCGGTGCCGCTCGCCAAGCAGACCGCCGCCCCGTCGCTGGCCCACAAGGCCGTCGGCTACGGGATGCCCGGGCGGCTCGTCGACGGCAACGACGTCGCGGCCGTCCACGCCGTGCTCACCGAGGCCGTGGCCCGCGCCCGCGAGGGCGGCGGCCCGACCCTGGTGGAGGCGATCACCTACCGCATGGACGCCCACACCAACGCCGACGACGCCACCCGCTACCGGGAGGACGCCGAGGTCGAGGCCTGGCGCGAGCACGACCCGATCGCCGTGCTCGAGCGCGCCCTGCGCGAGCGCGACCTGCTCGACGAGGCGATGGTCCGCGCCGCCGAGGAGGACGCGGAGCGGATGGCCGCCGCGCTGCGCGAACGGATGAACGAGGACCCGGTCCTCGACCCGATGGACCTGTTCGCACACGTCTACGCCGAGCCCACCCCGCAGCTGCGCGAGCAGGCCGCGATGCTGAGGGCCGAGCTGGAGGCCGAGGCACAGTCATGAGCACCGCCACCACCGCGACCCCCGTGGCCACCGGGCGCAAGCCGGCCACCATGGCCCAGGCGCTCAACCGCGCGCTGCGCGACTCCCTCGCCGAGGACCCGTCGGTCCACCTCTTCGGCGAGGACATCGGCACCCTCGGCGGCGTCTTCCGGATCACCGACGGCCTCGCCAAGGAGTTCGGCGACAGCCGCTGCACCGACACCCCGCTCGCCGAGGCCGGCATCCTCGGTACGGCCGTGGGCATGGCGATGTACGGCATGCGCCCCGTGGTCGAGATGCAGTTCGACGCCTTCGCGTACCCGGCGTTCGAGCAGCTCGTCAGCCACGTCGCCAAGATGCGCAACCGTACGCGCGGCACCATGCCGCTGCCCCTGACCATCCGGGTGCCGTACGGCGGCGGCATCGGCGGCGTGGAGCACCACAGCGACGCCTCCGAGGCGTACTACGCGCACACCCCCGGTCTGCACGTCGTCACCCCCGCCACGGTGGCGGACGCCTACGGGCTGCTGAGGGCCTCGATCGCCTCCGACGACCCGGTGATCTTCCTCGAGCCGAAGCGGCTGTACTGGTCCAAGGCCGACTGGTCGGCGGACGCGCCGGAGGAGGTGGCCCCCATCGGACGGGCCGTCGTCCGGCGCAGCGGCCGCTCCGCGACGCTCATCACCTACGGCCCGTCGCTCACGGTCTGCCTGGAGGCGGCCGAGGCCGCGGTGCAGGAAGGCTGGGACCTGGAGGTCGTCGACCTGCGCAGCCTGGTGCCCTTCGACGACGAGACGGTCACCGCGTCGGTGCGCCGTACCGGCCGCGCGGTCGTCGTCCACGAGTCCTCGGGCTTCGGCGGTGTGGGCGCCGAGATCGCGGCCCGGGTGAGCGAGCGCTGCTTCCACCACCTGGAGGCCCCGGTCCTGCGGGTCGCCGGCTTCGACATCCCCTACCCGCCGCCGATGCTGGAGCGGCACCACCTGCCCGGCGTCGACCGCGTCCTCGACGCGGTGGGGCGCCTGCAGTGGGAGGAGGTGTGATGGCCGTCGTCCGCGAGTTCGCCCTCCCCGACCTGGGTGAGGGGCTGACCGAGGCCGAGATCGTGCGCTGGCTGGTGCAGGTCGGCGACGTCGTCGCCATCGACCAGCCGGTCGTCGAGGTCGAGACGGCCAAGGCCGTGGTCGAGGTGCCCTGCCCCTACGGCGGCGTGGTCACCGCGCGCTTCGGCGAGGAGGGCCAGACCCTCGACGTCGGACGGCCGCTGCTGACGGTCGCGGTCGGCTCCCCCGACCGGCACGCCGCCGGCGCACCCGCGCCCGCACCCGCCGCCCCGGCCGCCTCGGCCGACGGCGACTCCGGATCCGGCAACGTGCTGGTCGGCTACGGCACCAGCGGCCCCGCGGCCCGGCGCCGCCGGGTGCGCCCCGCGCCGGCCGCCGCCCCGGTCCCGGTGCCCGTCCCGGTCCCGGTGGCCGCGGTCGCCGCGCCGGTCCGGCACGAGGGTCCCGTCGCCGTCATCTCCCCCCTGGTGCGGCGCAGGGCCCGTGAGCACGGCCTCGATCTGCGCGCGCTGACGGGCTCCGGTCCCGACGGGCTCATCCTGCGCTCGGACGTGGAACGGGCCATCACGACCGGGTCCGCGGCGCCGGTCACCGTGGCCGCCCCCGCGGCGCCCGCGGCCCCCGCCGCCGAGGGCACCCGCATCCCGCTGCGCGGCATCCGCGGCGCCGTGGCCGAGAAGCTCGGCCGCAGCAGGCGGGAGATCCCCGACGCCACCTGCTGGGTGGACGCCGACGCGACGGAGCTGCTCGCGGCACGGGCGGCGATGAACGCCGCCGGAGGTCCCAAGGTCTCGGTGCTCGCGCTGTTCGCGCGGATCTGCGCGGCGGCCCTGGCCCGCTACCCGGAGCTCAACTCCACGGTGGACACCGAGCGCGGCGAGATCGTCGTGCTGCCGGAGGTGCACATCGGCTTCGCGGCGCAGACCGATCGCGGTCTGGTCGTGCCGGTCGTCCGGGACTCCCACCGGCGCAGCACCGAGGAGCTGTCGGCGGAGATCGGCCGGCTCACCGAGGCGGCCCGCTCCGGCGGCCTGACCCCGGCCCAGCTGACCGGTGGCACCTTCACGCTCAACAACTACGGCGTGTTCGGTGTCGACGGATCCACGCCGATCATCAACCACCCCGAGGCCGCGATGCTCGGCGTCGGCCGGATCACCCCCAAGCCGTGGGTGCACCAGGGCGAGCTGGCGGTGCGTCAGGTGGTCCAGCTGTCGTTCACCTTCGACCACCGGGTGTGCGACGGCGGCACGGCGGGCGGCTTCCTCCGCTTCGTCGCGGACTGCGTGGAACAACCGGCGGTGCTGCTCCGGGCGGTGTGAACGCGTCACGGTGGGCGATACTCCGGGCATGACTCCGGAGCCAGGTGAGCCGCGTGACCACTCCTCGCCGCGTTCGCCGCACGAGCAGCCCTACGACGCGGTCGTCCTCGCCGGCGGCGCCGCCAGGCGCCTCGGCGGGGCCGACAAGCCGGGACTGCCGGTCGCCGGACGCGCGCTGATCGACCGTGTCCTGGACGCGTGCGCGGGCGCGGCCACCACGGTGGTCGTCGGCCCGCGCCGCCCCACCGTCCGCCCGGTGGCCTGGGCCCGCGAGGAACCACCGGGCGGGGGCCCGCTGCCCGCGCTCTCCGCCGGGCTGCGCGAGGTCACCGCGGACGTCGTGCTGGTGCTCGCCGCCGACCTGCCGTTCCTCTCCCGCACGACGGTGGGCGCGCTGCTCGCCTCGCTGCGCGGCGGGCAGGGCGAGGACGGGGTCGTGCTCACCGACCCCGACGGGCGTGACCAGACGCTGGCGGCCGCCTACCGCACGGAGGCGTTGCGCCAGCACCTGGCGCTGATCGCCGCCGAGCACGGGACCCTCGCCGGGCTGCCGTTGCGGCTGCTCACCGGTGAACTGGCCCTGCGGAGGCTGCCCGACCCCACCGGGCAGGCCTCCTTCGACTGCGACACCTGGGACGACCTCTCCACAGCCCGGGCCCGCATCAGGGAGCATGGGGGCGTGTTGGATGAATGGATCACCGCAGCCAAGGCCGAACTCGGCATCGACCTCGACGTCGACATCCGTATGCTCCTCGATCTCGCCCGGGACGCCGCGCACGGCGTCGACCGCCCTGCCGCGCCGCTGACCACCTTCCTGGTGGGCTACGCGGCAGCCACGGCGGGCGGCGGCGAACAGGCCGTCGCGGAGGCCGTCAGGCGCGCCGCCGCACTGGCCGAGCGGTGGGCGAAGGAAGCGGAGAGCGGGGACCCGGGCGCATGAACCTGCCGGGTGCGGCGGGCGGTGCCCGCGACACCGGTGCCGGGGACGCCGCCGACGACGAGTTGGCCGCGGCGCTCGCCCTGGCCAACGGGCGGGCCACCGGCCGGCACGACCCCGTGCAGCCACCCTCCGGCGGCACCGGCGCCGACGGCTCCCGGTCGTCCCTCCCCCGTCCCCACGGGACCCATGGCGGGACCCACGGCGGGACCCGGGCCGGCGCCCACGGCGGGCACCACGACCTGGCGTGGCCGCGGGCGCGGCACATCGCAGGCTCCGCCGCGGGACCGCTGGGACGGCTGTCCGTGCCGCTCGGCGCCGCGCTGGGGCACGCGCTGGCCGAGCCGTTGACCGCGCTCACGGACCTGCCCGCCTTCGACACCTCCGCGATGGACGGCTGGGCCGTCGCGGGCCCCGGCCCGTGGCGCACGGCAGGCAGCGTCCTGGCCGGGCAGCGTTCCGCGGCCCCGCTGCTCGACGGCCACGCGACCGTCATCGCCACCGGGGCCGCACTGCCCCCCGGCACGACGGCGGTGCTGCGCCGGGAACACGGACGCGTCACCGCCGACGGGCACCTGCACGCCACGCGGGGCGGCCCCGGGCCCGGGCAGGACGTGCGGCCCCGCGGCCAGGAGTGCCGTGGCGGCGACGAGTTGCTGACGGCCGGCGTGCTGGTCACGCCCGCCGTGCTCGGCCTGGCCGCGGCGGCGGGCTACGACGAACTGACCGTCACCGCGCGGCCCTCGGTGGAGGTCCTCGTCCTGGGCGACGAGTTGCTGGACGCCGGAGCCCCCGGCGGCGGCCGGGTGCGGGACGCGCTCGGACCGCTGCTGCCCGCATGGCTCACCGCGCTCGGGGCCGGCACGGTCCGTGCGCGGCGGTTGAAGGACGACGCCGGCCTGCTGCAGGACGCCGTCACCGCGTCCACCGCCGATCTCGTCGTCACCACCGGTGGCACGGCGGGCGGCCCGGTGGACTTCGTCCACCCCGTGCTGGAGCGCATCGGCGCGCGGTTGCTCGTCGACGGCGTCGCGGTCCGCCCCGGCCACCCCATGCTGCTGGCCGAACTGCCCGGTGGCGGCCGCCTGGTGGGCCTGCCGGGCAACCCGCTCGCGGCGGTCTCCGGGGTGCTGACCCTGGCCGTCCCCCTGCTGCGCACGCTCGCGGGCCGCCCGGCCCCGGTGGCGTACGAGGCGCGGCTCGGCGGCGACGTGCACGGTCACCCCACCGACACCCGCCTGGTGCCGGTGGTGCTCGACGAGGAGTCGCAGGCGGCCCCGCTGCACTTCAGCGGTCCTGCCATGCTCCGCGGCATCGCGACGGCCGACGGCATGGCCGTCATCCCGCCCGGCGGAGCCGTCAAGGGCGACCGCACGGCCGTCCTGGAGACGGGCTGGGGACGGCTGTGAGGGAGGCGGGCCGCGGACGCGCCACCTCGGGGGCGGACGGCGACGTCGTCCACCTGCCCCGCAAGAGCCCCCTCGGCCCGCTGCACCAGGTCGTCCGGCGGTTGCTGATGGCGCTGTTCGTCCTGGTGCTCACCGTGCTGATCGTGTACCTGGACCGGGGCGGCTACCACGACAACGCCGGCGGTTCGATGTCGCTGCTGGACTGCGTCTACTACGCCACCGTCACCCTCTCCACCACCGGCTACGGCGACGTCGTCCCGTACAGCCCGAGCGCCCGGCTGACCAATGTGCTCCTGGTGACGCCGCTTCGCGTGCTCTTCCTGATCATCCTCGTCGGCACCACTCTGGAGGTGCTCACCGAGCGCACCCGCGAGCAGTACCGGCAGCAGCGCTGGAGGTCCACCGTGCGCGACCACACCGTCATCGTCGGATACGGCACCAAGGGCCGTTCCGCGGCCAGGACGCTGACCGGGCACGGTGTGCCCGCCCAGCAGATCGTGGTGGTCGACCCCGATCCCAAGGCGGTGGAGTCCGCGGTCGCCGCCGGGTTCGCGGGCGTCACCGGGGACGCGACCCGCAACGCCGTCCTGCTGCGCGCGGAGATCCAGCGGGCCAAGGAGCTGATCATCGCCGCGCAACGGGACGACACCGCCGTCCTGGTGGCGCTCACGGCCCGCCAGTTGAGCAAGCGGATCAACATCGTCGCGTCCGTGCGTGAGGAGGAGAACGCCCCGCTGCTCCGCCAGTCCGGCGCCAACGCCGTCGTCACCAGCTCGGGCGCGGCGGGCCGGCTGCTCGGGATGTCGATGCTCAGCCCGAGCGCCGGCGAGGTGATGGAGGAGCTGATCACCTACGGCAGCGGGCTGGACCTGATCGAGCGTCCCGTCACCAAGGCCGAGGCCGGGCTCGATCCGCGGGAGGTCGCCGACCTGGTGGTGGTCGTCAAGCGCGGCCACCGGATGCTCGACCACGACAACCCAGAGGCGAGCCCCTTGCAGTTGACCGATCGGCTCATCGTCATCCACAGGACGAGTCAGGACGACCCGTCGCACGTCCCGCAGGGGTAGCGTCGGCCCCATGCATGCGATCACCATCCCCGAACCCGGCGGCCCGGACGCGCTCGTCTGGGCCGAGGTCCCCGATCCCGTACCCGCCGAGGGCGAGGTGCTGGTCGAGGTCGCCGCGACCGCCGTCAACCGTGCCGACCTGCTGCAGCGGCAGGGCTTCTACGACCCGCCACCCGGCGCGTCCCCCTACCCGGGCCTGGAGTGCTCGGGCCGCGTCGCCGCCCTCGGCCCGGGGGTGAGCGGCTGGAGCGTGGGCGAGGAGGTGTGCGCGCTGCTCGCGGGCGGCGGGTACGCCGGGAAGGTCGCGGTCCCCGCCGGGCAGCTGCTGCCGGTGCCCAAGGGCGTGGGGCTCGTGGAGGCCGCGGCCCTGCCCGAGGTCGTCTGCACCGTCTGGTCCAACGTCTTCATGGTCGCCCACCTGCGCCCCGGCGAGACGCTGCTGGTCCACGGCGGTTCCAGCGGCATCGGCACGATGGCGATCCAGCTGGCCAAGGCGGTCGGCGCCAAGGTCGCGGTCACCGCGGGCAGCGAGGACAAGCTCGCGAAGTGCCGCGAGCTGGGCGCGGACCTCGGGATCAACTACCGCGAGCAGGACTTCACGGCCGAGGTGCGGGAGGCGTTCGGCGGCGCCGACGTCATCCTCGACATCATGGGCGCGAAGTACCTGGGCCGGAACGTCGACGCCCTCGCGGTCAACGGCAGGCTGGCAATCATCGGGCTCCAGGGTGGCGTCAAGGGAGAGCTCGACCTCGGCAAGATGCTGGCCAAGCGGGCCGCGATCACCGCGACGTCGCTGCGCGGACGGCCGCTGGAGGAGAAGGCGGCCATCGTGGCGGCGGTGCGGGAGCACGTCTGGCCGCTGCTGGAGTCCGGCGTGGTGCGCCCGGTGGTGGACTGCGCCCTGCCGATGAGCGAGGCGGCACAGGCGCACCGGCTGGTCGAGGCCAGCACCCACGTCGGCAAGGTGCTGCTCACGGTCTGAGCCGCCGCCGGACGGCCGGTACGGGCCCGGTGGGCACGACTGGCCGCCCATGACGCTCCGTGTGACGCTGAAAGCATGGAGTTGCGGAAGGTGGTCGTGGCGGCGACGGTGACCGGGGTCGCCCTCCTGGTCACCGGCGCGGCGGCGCCGCCCCCGCCCCATCCGGCGGCGTCCTCCGGGCCGGCCGGCAGCGAGGCCGGCGAGGGGCGCAGGCACCCGGGTCGGGTGGAGCCGCCCGCGACCCCGGGCGACGGTGGCGGCCGGCCCTCCGCGCCGCTCCCCGTCCACGTCGAGGAACCGCAGGACCAGGGCCCGGCCGCCGTCCAGGCGCCCATGGGACGGGTGCTGGAGGTGCTGCCGCTCGGCGCGGGGCTGGTGCTGATCGGGCTGGGTCTGGGCTTCCTCGGCCTGCGGCTGCGCCGTGGCCGCTGACCTCGGACGCCCCGCCCCCGTACACGGGTCCCCGGCACGTCCACCCGCCGCGCACCGCGTCCGGGTCGCACACCGGGCCGGCCTGGCCGAGGCGGACGAGTGCCGCGCGGGAGGGGTAGCGCGGGGCGTCGGGGGGCACAAATCCCGGAGGGGCGACGGTGCGCGACAATGGCGGCATGGAGATGCCGATGAACGAACGGTCGCAGGAGAGCCCGCAGGTCCTGGTCGTCGGCCCGGACGGGATGGCCCTCGGCGGCGGCGGACACGCCAACCGCGCCGGAGAAGGCGACGAGCAGCGCGAGGTGCCCGTGACGGAGATGGTCGAACAGCCCGCGAAGGTCATGCGGATCGGCAGCATGATCAAGCAGCTCCTGGAAGAGGTCAAGGCGGCGCCGCTGGACGAGGCGAGCCGGGCGCGCCTGAAGGAGATCCACCACAGCTCCGTGAAGGAGCTGGAGGCGGGGCTCGCCCCCGAGCTCGTCGAGGAGCTGGAGCGGCTCTCGCTGCCCTTCGCCGAGGACGGCGTGCCGAGCGACGCCGAGCTGCGGATCGCCCAGGCGCAGCTGGTGGGATGGCTGGAGGGCCTCTTCCACGGCATCCAGACCGCCCTGTTCGCCCAGCAGATGGCCGCACGCGCCCAGCTGGAGCAGATGCGCCGCGCGCTGCCGCCCGGTGTGGGCCACGAGGGCGACGAGGAGGGGCACGCCCCGGGCGGGGCGCGCACCGGCCCCTATCTGTGAGCGGTCGGCATGGACGGTACGTACGCGTAGGTACAGACGGCGGGGACCCGTGGGGTCACCCGCCGTCCCTCGTTCCGTCCGTCGTCGCCGCAAGGGCACGCCCGGGGCGGGTCAGCCGCCCTGGCCGGTGGAGACCCACAGGGTGATCTTGTCCTTCTCCGGCTTGAACGCCGTGTAGGTCTTGGGCTTCTGGTCGACGACCGCGCCCTTCCCGTAGATCTGCTCGTTGCGGTACTTGACCTCATACTTCCAACCGGCCGCGTCCATGCAGGACTTGACGGAGTCGACGTACTTGGTGAAGAAGTCCGGCATCACCACGGCGTCCGGGTCGTCGCCCAGGTAGCTCTTGGTGGCCTCGGTGCAGCGCGAGGCGTCGATGGTGCGGGTCTGGTCGGCCTGGCTGACGCCCGGCGCGGGTTCGTCACCCGCCGGCTGCGAGGGGGTCTCCTCGCGGGCGGTGGCGGAGGCGCTGCCCCGGGAGTCGTAGGTGGGGGTGCCGCCGGTGTCCCCGGTGTCGTCCTTGCCGCCCATCGACATCGCGATGATGACGACCACGACCACCGCGATCACGGCGACCGTGGCGCCGATGGCGACGACCGCCGTCGAGGCGCCGCCGCCCCTGCGGCCGCCGCCCGCCGGGGTGCCCGGGCGCATCGTGTAGGGCGGGGTGTGCGCGGGACCGCCCTGACCTGCGGTGCCCCACCGCTGCTGAGGCTGCGGCTGAGGCTGGGGCTGGGGCCGCGGATAAGGAGCCGGGGCCGGGGCCTGGTACGGGGTCTGCACGTTCGGCGGCGGGGTGCGCAGGTCTCCCTGCACCGGCGGGAAGACCGCGGAGGAGACCTCCTCGCCGCGGCCGCGCGGGCGCGGTCCGCCGCCGATGATCAGCGGTGTGGTGCCGGCGCCGCGCGCCGGTGCGGCGACCCGCTCCGCCTCGTCGCGCATGGTGTCGGCGGTGGGGAAGCGCTCGGCGGGGTTCTTCTTCAGGGCCCGCGCGACGAGCGCGTCGACGCCCGGCTGCACCGCCCGGTTGAGCGCCGACGGGGCCGGCGGGAGCTCCTGGACGTGCTGGTAGGCGATGGACAGCGGGGAGTCGCCGTCGAAGGGCAGCCGTCCGGTGAGCAACTCGAAGAGCAGACAGCCCACCGAGTACAGGTCGGAGCGCTCGTCCACGCCGCGTCCCAGTGCCTGTTCCGGCGACAGGTACTGCGGGGTGCCGACCACCATGCCGGTCTGCGTCATCGACGAGACGCCGGACTGCATCGCGCGGGCGATGCCGAAGTCCATCACCTTCACCACGCCGCGCTTGGTGAGCATCACGTTGCCCGGCTTGATGTCGCGGTGGACCAGGCCCATGCTGTGGCTCTCGGAGAGCGCCGCGAGCACGTCGGCGGTGATCTTCAGGGCCTTCTCGGTGGGCATGGCCCCGAACTGCGCGATGTCCTCGTCGAGCACGTCGCGCAGCGGCTTGCCCTCGACGTACTCCATGACGATGTACGGCACGAGCGCGCCGTCGACGGTGTCCTCGCCGGAGTCGAAGACCGAGACGATGTTGGTGTGGTTGAGCTTGGCGACGGCCTGCGCCTCGCGCCGGAACCGCTCGCGGAACGACTGTTCCCTGCCGAGGTCGGTGTGGAGCGTCTTGACGGCCACCGGCCGGTCCAGCACCGTGTCGTGCGCCAGGTGCACGGCCGCCATGCCGCCCTGCCCCAGCAGGTCGCGGAGGACGTAGCGACCGTTACCGACCGAACGCCCCGAATGAGTGCCCCGCGTGCCGTCCCCGCTCATCCGTACCCGTCCCCTTGACGATCCCCCTGGGCGCACCGCGTGTACGCACAAGACAGTTGCCCCGATCCTGACCGCCCAGTCTGCCGGACGGCCTGGACAGGTCAAGTTCGTTGACCTGTTCGTCACCGGATGCGTATGAATCCCTTCATCGGGGGCACGGGTGCCACGGGAGCGCGTCCGTCCTGGAACGCGGTAGCGTGGTGCGCTGGAGGACCCTGTACGGCGACGATCGACGGCGAGGACTGATGGCACAGACGACAGCCGCCGGGGGCCCTGACGAGCCCTCTGCCGACGGCCGGGGAGTGCCCGACTCGCCCGAGCTGTGGGGCGCCGCAGGCCTGGTGGGCGACGGCCGCTACCGGCTGACCCGGCGCCTCGGACGCGGCGGCATGGCCGAGGTCTTCGCGGCGGAGGACGTGCGCCTGGGGCGGACGGTGGCCGTGAAGCTGCTCCGCTCCGACCTCGCCGAGGACCCGGTGTCCAAGGCCCGCTTCACGCGCGAGGCGCAGTCGGTCGCCGGGCTCAACCACCATGCGGTGGTGGCGGTGTACGACTCGGGCGAGGACGTCACGCCGGGCGGCACCGTGCCCTACATCGTGATGGAACTCGTGGAGGGCCGCACGATCCGTGACCTGCTGGTGGGGTCCGACGAGCCGCCGCCGGTCGACCAGGCGCTCATCATCGTCTCGGGCGTGCTGGAGGCGCTGGCCTACAGCCACGCGCACGGCATCGTCCACCGGGACATCAAGCCGGCGAACGTGATCATCACCAACACCGGCGCGGTGAAGGTGATGGACTTCGGCATCGCGCGGGCGCTGCACGGCGCCTCGACCACGATGACGCAGACCGGCATGGTCATGGGCACCCCGCAGTACCTGTCGCCGGAACAGGCCCTCGGCAAGACGGTCGACACCCGCTCCGACCTGTACGCGACGGGCTGCCTGCTCTACGAACTCCTCGCGCTGAGGCCGCCGTTCACCGGTGAGACCCCGCTGTCGGTGGTCTACCAGCACGTCCAGGACGAGCCGCGCCCGCCCTCCGAGCTCAGCGACCGGGTGCCGCCGGAGCTGGACGGGCTGGTGCTGCACGCGCTGGCCAAGCAACCGGACGACCGCTTCCAGACCGCCGAGGAGATGCGCGGCGTCGTCCAGTACGCGCTGGCCATGCTGAGCGAGCGCGGCGGTCACACCGGTACCTGGAACACCGGTTACGTGCCCGTGGCGAACGCCGCCCCGACCGCGCCGATGGGCGTCCCCCCGCAGTACGGGCAGCAGCACCCGCACACCACCGCGGAGTTGCAGCCGCCCCTGCTGCTCGGCCCGCCCGGTGGTGACGGCGGCGGCCACGGCCACGGCTACGACGACGGACGGCCCCCGCACGGCGGCGGGCGGTGGGTGAAGCCCGTGCTGTTCGTGATCGCCGCGGTGCTCGCGGTCGCGCTCGGCATCTACTTCGCGGTCTCCAAGACCGGCGACAAGACGCCCCCGGCGGAGAAGGTGACGCCCACTCGGTCGCAGCCGGAGAAGCCGACGTCGCAGCCGACCCAGGACGACTCGACGGGCGGTACGCAGGACAGCAGCGGCAGCGTCTCGGAGCAGCCCTCGTACACCCCGAGCCCCTCCTACACGCGGCCGACCTCGCAGGCCCCCGCGACCTCCCCGCCGCCGACGCAGAAGCCGAGCACCCCGGCCACCTCCGCGCCGCCCACGCCGACGCCGACCGCGTCCGAGACCGGCGGCACCGAGGGGACCTCGGGGGACGTGTCCGGCGGCACGGCCGGCACCGAGGGCGCCGCGGACGGCGGCGTCACGGGCGGCTGACCGGCCGCCGGCCGCCGGGTCAGCCCGTGAAGGCCTCCAGCACGGCCTCGTACGCCGCGGTCCACCAGACGACCAGGGCGGACGAGGCCGGGAAGAGGGGGTCGGTCCTGCGGTCGTCGAGGACGTAGCGCCAGCGCAGCATCCAGAAGTCGTTGAGCCGTTCCCACCACACCCGGTGCACGGCCGCGGCCAGTTCGTCCCCGGGCACGCCCGCGGCGGCGCGGTAGGCCCGGGCGTACGCGCGGATCTTGTCGAGGTCCAGGGCGCCGCCGGGCTGCACGAAGAAGATCACGGCGGCCCGTACCGCCTCCTCGGCGCGCGGCTGCACGCCGAGCCGGTCCCAGTCGACGATGGCGACGGGTTCGTCCTCGCGGTAGAGCAGGTTGAGCGGGTGGAAGTCGCCGTGCACCCAGCCGGAGACCGGGCCGGCCGCGTCGGGCGGGCGGCGGTGGGCGTGACGTTCCAGCAGGGCGCGGCGCTCCAGCAGCCGGTGCTCGGCCAGTTCGTCGAAGGTCTCGCGCGGGGCGCTGGCGCGCACCCGCCGCAGCAGCGCGGTGATCAGCGCGTAGGTCAGTTCGGGGTCGGCGCTGGCGTGCCGGCCCGGCTCGGGGGCGGGCTGCACCTGGGCCAGGGTGGTGTGGACGAGACCGAGCAGGGCGCCCAGGCGGCGGGAGTCGCCGGTGGTGAGTTCGCCGCCCTCGCGGTGCCGTCCCTCCACCCACGGGTAGAGCGCGAAGCAGCGGCCGCCGACCACGGCGACGGTGCGGCCGTCGGCGTCGGGCACCGGGGAGGCGACGGGCAGGCCCACCTCGTCCAGCCGCTGGGTCGCCCGGTGCTGGCGGGCGATGACGGCGGAGTCGGCGGTGGCACCGTCGACGTACAGCTTGAGGAAGTAGCGGCCGCTGGTGGTGGCCAGCCGGAATCCCCGGTTCAGTAAGCCCTGGGCAACGGGTTCGCAGGACAGCGGGGCGCCGGCGTCCGTGTATCGGCGCAGCAGGGTGTCCAGTGTCCCGGCGGAGGGCGGCGCCGTCGCCGAACTCCCGATCACCAGGCAGATGCTAGATCATTCCGGTGGTGGACTCGCGGGTCGAGACGTACGTACACATGGCCCGGCTCCCGGCTTGTATCGTTTTGACGATCTGTGCCGAAGAGCGCCCGCTGTGCCGTCGAGGGATGGAAGGCGCGTGCCGTCCCGAGGAACTGCACCGCCCAGCCCGCTTCGACGTCGTCCGCCTGGTAGGCCACGACCGTGCCGTCCACGCCCCATGAGCGGTCGGTGCGGATCAGCACGGAGCCGTCGGCGACGACGTGCCGGGCCACGGCGATGTACGGCAGGGCCCCCCGCGTCAGCGCCAGCCGCCCGTACCGGACCTTTCCCAGCAGCGCCAGCGCAGCGCGCCCCTCGAGTTCCATGGGAACCACCTTGCCGGGCCGGCCCCCCGGAGGCGCAGAGCACTCCGCCCCCACCTCCGGGGCCGATGGTCCCTGATGGGGCCATACCGCCTCAACCGGCCGAATCCGGCACCGGCAGGCCCAGCACGCGGTCGCGCAGCACCGGGAAGTCCGCCCGGGTCTTGGCCACCAGGCCGGGATCGAGGTCGGCGGTGATGACCTCCTCGCCCGGTCCGGCCTCGGCGAGGACGGCGCCCCAGGGGTCGACGACGAGGCTGTGCCCGGCCAGCTCCACCCCGGCGTGGGTGCCCGCGGTGCCGCAGGCCACCACGTAGGCCTGCGACTCGATCGCGCGGGCCCGGGCCAGCAGGGTCCAGTGCTCGCGGCGCCGCGCGGGCCAGCCGGCCGGGAGGAGGACGACGGTGGCGCCCGCGTCGACGAGCAGCCGGAACTGCTCGGGGAAGCGCAGGTCGTAGCAGGTTGCCAGGCCCACGGGGACGCCCTGGACGTCGGTGGTGACGACGCGGTCGCCGCCGTGCATGAGCACGGCCTCGCCCTGGTCGAAGCCGAAGCGGTGGATCTTGCGGTAGGTCTCGCGCAGTTCGCCGTCGGGGGAGAAGAGCAGCGAGGTGTTGTACAGAGCGCCGTCGGGGGCGCGCTCGACGATCGAGCCCGCGTGCAGCCACACGCCCGCGTCGAGCGCGGCGGCGCTCATCACCTGCGCGGTGGGGCCCTGGAGCGGCTCGGCCTCTGGCTGGAAAAGATCGGCGGCGAAGGCGCCGACCGGCCACAGTTCGGGCAGGACGACCAGGTCCGACCCGGACTGTCCGCGGACGAGCGACGCGACCCGTTCACGCCGGGCGTCCACCGCTTCGCCGGGGTCGACGTCGATCTGGAGCAGGGAAACGCGCACAGTACCACCGCCCATGAGTTCGGCATGTTCTTGCGGGCCTACGATCGTCACACGAAAGCACTCCCGTGGTGTCACTGCGCAGCGTAATTTAAGGCGCACACCACGACCGCGCCCGACCGTCGAGGGGTCCCGTGACCGGCACCGTCCACAGCCAGATCCAGCCGTACATCGACGCCTGGACCCACTCCATAGAATCCATAGCCGAGTTGGTCCGCCCCGTTCCGGCGGGCGCCTGGAACCGGCCGACCGAGTGCCCGTACTGGTCCGTGCGCGACATCGTGTCGCACGTGATCGGGTTCGAGTGCGAGCTGCTCGGCGATCCCCGGCCGATCCACACGCTCCCCAGCGACCTGCGGCACATGACCACGGAGCACGCCCGTTACGTGGAGGTGCCGGTCGACAAGCGGCGGCACCACACCGCGCCCGAGGTCGTCGGCGAGCTCGACTACACGATCATCCGCCGGTCCCGGCAGCTGCGGAACGAGACCCGTGGCGCGCAGGACACCGTCCGCGGCCCCATGGGCAAGGAGATGACCCTCGAGGAGCTGCTGAAGTGGCGGGTCTTCGACGTGTGGGTGCACGAGCAGGACCTGCGCCGGGCGCTGGGCGAGCCCGGCAACCTCGACTCCCCGGGCGCGGTCGTCGCCCGGGACCACATCCTCTCCGAACTGCCCAAGGTGGTCGCCGGGCGCGCGGGCGCCCCGGCGGGTTCCGCCGTGGTGTTCGACGTCCACGGCGAGCTGGAGTTCATGCGGACGGTCCGGGTCGACACCGACGGCCAGGGCACGATCGACGGCAGCGTCTCGCTCGGCCCCGCGGTCACGCTGACCCTGGACTGGGAGACCTTCGTCCGGCTGAGCTGCGGGCGCACGCGCGCGCACGCGGTGGAGGGCCGGCTGAAGACCGAGGGCGACCAGGCGCTGGCCGACGCGATCCTGGCGAACATCGCCGTCACACAGTGACGCCGGGGGGAGCGTTCATGTCCCCGCGGGGACGTGGACGCTCTCGACGCGGCTGACCGCGATGCGCTGCCGCTCCAGCCGCGCCGCCCGGCCGCGCAGCCGCAGGATCTGGACCAGGCCGAGCGCTTGCAGGACGAACACGCTGCTCCACGCCACCCGGTAGTCGTCGCCGCTGGCGTCCAGAAGGACGCCGATGGCCAGCAGCGCGGCCATCGAGGCGGTGAAGCCGCCGATGTTGACGATGCCGGAGGCCGTGCCGAAGCGCTCGGGCGGGTTCGCCGGGCGCGCGAAGTCGAAGCCGATCATCGACGCCGGGCCGCAGGTGCCCAGCACGACGCAGAGCAGCACGAGCAGCCACAGCGGGGCGTGGTCCGCGGGCCAGACCAGGACCACCGCCCACATCACCGCGGTCGCCCCGACGACGCCCAGGGTGAGCGGCATCCGGGCACCGTGGTGGCGGCCGATGATCTGCCCGAAGAGCATCCCGAAGACCATGTTGGCGATCACGACGACCGTCAGCAGGGTGCCGGCCGTCTCGCGGGACAGCCCCTGGGCCTCGACGAGGTACGGCAGGCCCCACAGCAGCAGGAAGACCATCCCGGAGAACTGGGTGGTGAAGTGCGTCCACATCCCCAGCCGGGTGCCGGGCTCCCGCCAGGCGGCGGCGATCTGCCGCTTCACGTAGCCGCGTCCGGGGTGCTCCGCGGGCGCGGGCTCGAAGCCCTCGGGGTGGTCCTTCATGAAGGCCAGCACCAGGACGAGGACGAGCGCACCGCCCAGCGCCGTGCCGACGAAGGTGGGGGTCCAGCCCGCGGAGTGCAGCAGCCGCGCGAGCAGCACGGTGCTCAGCAGGTTGCCCGCCACGCCGAACAGCGCGGCACCCTGCGCGATCATCGGCCCGCGGCGGGCCGGGAACCAGCGCGAGCCCAGCCGTAGCACGCTCACGAAGGTCATGGCGTCGCCGCAGCCCAGCACCGCGCGGGCGGCCAGGGCCGTGCCGTAGGCGTGGGAGAGGGCGAAGCCGAGCTGGCCCAAGGTGAACAGGACGATGCCGATGCTCAGCACCCTCTTGGTGCCGAGGCGGTCGACCATCAGGCCCACGGGTATCTGCATGCCCGCGTAGACCAGCACCTGCAGGATGGAGAAGGTGGACAGCGCCGAGGCGCCGATGTGGAAGCGCTCCGCGGCGTCGATCCCGGCGACGCCGAGGCTGGTGCGGTGCACGACCGCGACGGTGTAGACGAGGGTGCCGATGCTCCAGACCGCGACCGCCCTGGTGCCGCCGGGCGGTTCGCCGGCCGGGGTGGCGCTCGCTGCCATCACTCCCCCCTGGCCAGGTGGTTCACCCAGCTGACGTGCCGTTCGACCAGCGTGGCCGCCAGGGCGGCGTCCCCCGCGCGCAACGCGTGGAGGATCTCGGTGTGTTCGGCGACGTTCTTGGCGATCCGGCCCGGCTCCGCGTGCATCGTCGCCACCCCCATGCGCAGCTGACGGTCCCTCAACTGGTCGTACAGGTGCGCCAGGATGCGGTTGCCCGCGGCGCGCACGATCTCGGCGTGGAAGCAGCGGTCGGCCGCCGCGAAGGCGGCCAGGTCGCCCGTCGCGGCGTGCCCGCGCTGCTCGTCCAGCAGCTCCTCCAGGCGGGTCAGCAGCCGCTCCGGGGCGGGCACCACCTTCATCACCGCGTGGCGCTCCACGAGCAGCCGGGTCTCCACCACGTCCGCGATCTCCTGCGCGGAGACCGGCAGCACCAGGGCGCCCTTCTTCGGGTAGAGCTTCAGCAGACCCTCGGCCTCCAGGCGCAGCAGCGCCTCGCGGACCGGGGTGCGCGAGACGCCCACGGCCTCGGCCAGCTCGCCCTCGCTCAGGAGGGTGCCGCCCTCGTAGCGGCGGTCGAGGACCGCCTGTTTGACGTGCGTGTAGACCCGCTCGGCGGCGGGCGGCTGCTTGGCGGCCGGCTCGGCGGTGGTGCCGGCGGTCGCGACGGGGCTCCGGGTCATGATGCGCACATCATAGATACAAGACGTATGCGCCAGCAGCCCACGTCCGGCATACGGACTGGTACGTGGGTCGCCGGTGCCGGGATCCGGACCGTCAGGATCTGGACGGACCCGGGCCCGTCCCCGCTCCCGTGTCCGGGCCCGACGAGCCGCCGCTGCGCAGCCGGGCGACGTAGGCGGCGGCCTGGGTGCGCCGCTGCATCCCGAGCTTGGCGAGCAGGGAGGAGACGTAGTTCTTGACCGTCTTCTCCGCCAGGTGCAGCCGGTCGCCGATCTGCCGGTTGGTGAGGCCCTCGCCGATGAGGTCGAGGATCCGCTTCTCCTGGTCGGTCAGGTCGGCGAGGCGGCCCTCCTGGCGTTCCCCGCCGCCGCGCAGGCGCTCCAGGACACGGGCGGTGGCGACCGGGTCCAGCAGTGACCGGCCGGCGGCGACGTCCCGCACGGCGCCGACCAGGTCGGTGGCGCGGATGTCCTTCAGCACGTAGCCCGACGCGCCCGCCATGATCGCGTCGAAGAGCGCCTCGTCGTCCGCGTAGGAGGTGAGCATCAGGCACGCGACGCCGGGCTGCGAGGAGCGGATCTCCCGGCACACCTCGACGCCGCTGCCGTCCGGCAGCCGGACGTCCAGCACCGCCACGTCGGGCCGCACGGCCGGTATCCGGGCCAGCGCCTCGGCGGCCGTGCCGGCCTCGCCGACGACCTCGATCCCGTCCTCGGCGGCGAGGAGCTCGTGCACCCCCCGCCGGACGACTTCGTGGTCGTCCAGTAGGAACACCGTGATTACCGACTTTTCGGTCACAACTTCAGCGTTGCACACGCGACCCGCGCCGACCTCTTACGAAGAATCGATCCTCGGGATACCGTGCCGTTGTCCCGGTGGCCTGCGAGAACGCCCATTTACTAGGAAATCCAAACAAAACCGCAGGTAGAACACCCTTCGCGCGAAAGCGGGAGGTGTGGGTAACGTTCACTTCGCAGGGCTGCCTGCCGGGTCGACCAACACTCCCGGCTCGGCCGTGCCGCACACACCCCGTGCGCCGCGACGAGTCGGGCAGGAGCCGCACTGGCCGCCGGCGGATCCCGGGGGCCGGACAGACGGAGGAGCAAGCGTGAGCGTGAAAAGCACTGCCGCGAAGCCCCGTACGCCCCGTACGGGCACGCGCGGTGGAGCGAAGCGCCGTGAGGGCGAGCCGGAGCTGGTGCAGCTCCTGACCCCCGAGGGCGAGCGCGTCCAGCACAGTGAGTACTCCATCGACCTGAGCCCCGAAGAGCTGCGCGGTCTGTACCGGGACATGGTCCTGACCCGCCGGTTCGACGCGGAGGCCACCTCCCTGCAGCGCCAGGGCGAACTGGGTCTGTGGGCGTCGCTGCTGGGCCAGGAGGCCGCACAGATCGGCTCCGGGCGGGCCACCAGGCCGGACGACTACGTCTTTCCCACCTACCGCGAGCACGGCGTCGCCTGGTGCCGCGGGGTGGACCCGGTCAACCTGCTCGGCATGTTCCGCGGGGTGAACCACGGCGGCTGGGACCCGAACGAGAACAACTTCCACCTGTACACGATCGTGATCGGCTCCCAGACGCTGCACGCGACCGGCTACGCGATGGGCATCAGCAAGGACGGCGCGGACTCCGCCGTCATCGCCTACTTCGGCGACGGTGCCTCCAGCCAGGGCGACGTCGCGGAGGCCTTCACCTTCGCCGCCGTCTACAACGCCCCCGTGGTCTTCTTCTGCCAGAACAACCAGTGGGCGATCTCCGAGCCCACCGAGAAGCAGAGCCGCGTCCCGATCTACCAGCGCGCCGCCGGCTTCGGCTTCCCCGGCGTGCGGGTCGACGGCAACGACGTCCTCGCGGTCCTCGCGGTCACCCGTGCCGCCCTGGAGCACGCCCGTTCCGGCCAGGGCCCGATGCTCGTCGAGGCCTTCACCTACCGCATGGGCGCCCACACCACGTCCGACGACCCCACCCGCTACCGCCTCGACGAGGAGCGCGAGCAGTGGGAGCACAAGGACCCGATCCTGCGGCTGCGCAGCTACCTGGAGAAGGACGGCATCGCCGACGAGGCCTTCTTCGCCGGTGTCGAGGAGGAGAGCGAGGCGCTCGGCAAGCGGGTCCGCGAGGCCGTGCGCGCCATGCCCGACCCCGACCCCATGTCGATCTTCGAGAACATCTACGCCGACGGCCACGCCCTCGTCGACGAGGAGCGCGCCCAGTTCGCGGAGTACCAGGCGTCCTTCGCCGACAGCACGGAGGGTCACTGACCATGGCAACGATGACCATCGCCAAGGCCCTCAACGAGGCACTGCGCAAGTCCCTGGAGACCGACCCCAAGGTCGTCCTCATGGGTGAGGACATCGGCAAGCTCGGCGGTGTCTTCCGGATCACCGACGGCCTGCACAAGGACTTCGGCGAGCAGCGGGTGATCGACACCCCGCTCGCGGAGTCCGGCATCGTCGGCACCGCGATCGGCCTGGCCCTGCGCGGCTACCGCCCCGTCGTGGAGATCCAGTTCGACGGCTTCGTCTTCCCTGCGTACGACCAGATCGTCACCCAGCTCGCCAAGATGCACGCGCGCGCCCTGGGCAAGATCAAGCTCCCGGTCGTCATCCGCATCCCCTACGGCGGCGGCATCGGCGCCGTCGAGCACCACAGCGAGTCGCCCGAGGCGTACTTCGCGCACACCGCCGGGCTCAAGGTCGTCTCCCCGTCGACCCCGCAGGACGCCTACTGGATGCTGCAGCAGGCGATCGACTCCGACGACCCGGTGATCTTCCTCGAGCCCAAGCGCCGCTACTGGGACAAGGGCGAGGTCGACACCGACGGCATCCCCGCGCCGCTCCACAGGGCCCGTACCGCCCGGGAGGGCACCGACCTCACCCTGGCCGCGTACGGCCCCATGGTGAAGGTCTGCCTGGAGGCGGCCGCCGCGGCCGCCGAGGAGGGCCGTAGCCTGGAGGTCGTGGACCTGCGGTCGCTGTCCCCGCTCGACTTCGACGCCGTCCAGGCGTCGGTGGAGAAGACCCGCCGCCTGGTCGTCGTGCACGAGGCGCCGGTGCAGCTCGGCATGGGCGCGGAGATCGCGGCCCGCATCACCGAGCGGTGCTTCTACCACCTGGAGGCCCCGGTGCTAAGGGTCGGCGGCTTCCACGCCCCGTACCCGCCGGCCCGGGTGGAGGAGGAGTACCTGCCCGGACTGGACCGGGTGCTGGACGCCGTCGACCGATCGCTGGCGTTCTGAGGAGAGGGTTGTGACGACAGTGGCAGCACCGCAGCGCTTCCGTGAGTTCAAGATGCCGGACGTCGGCGAGGGACTCACCGAGGCCGAGATCCTCAAGTGGTACGTCAAGCCCGGCGACACCGTCACCGACGGCCAGGTGGTCTGCGAGGTGGAGACCGCCAAGGCCGCGGTCGAGCTTCCGATCCCGTTCGACGGGGTGGTGCACGAGCTGCGCTTCCCCGAGGGGGAGACCGTCGACGTCGGCACCGTGATCATCGCCGTCGACACCGGTGAGGGCGAGGGCGGCGAACCGGCCGCCGGGACCGCACCGGAGCCGGCCGCCGCGCCGGCCCCCGCCGCGGAGCCGGCGCAGAAGCGCCAGCCCGTGCTGGTCGGCTACGGCGTCGCCGCCTCGTCGACCAAGCGCCGGGCGCGCAAGCAGCCCGCCGTGCCGGCGCAGACCGAGGCGCAGCAGGCCGTCCAGGGCGAGCTCAACGGCCACGCCCCGGCGCCGGCCGCCGCAGCCCCGGCCCCGGCGGCCCACGCCGGGTTCGCCCCCGCCGAGGTCCGCCCGCTGGCCAAGCCGCCGGTGCGCAAGCTCGCCAAGGACCTGGGCGTGGACCTGGCCGCGGTCACCCCGACCGGGCCGCAGGGCACGATCACCCGCGAGGACGTCCAGAAGGCGGCGGCCCCCACCGCCGCGCCGGTCGCCCCCGCGCAGGTCACCGCCGCCCCGGTGGCGGTACCGGCTCCCGCCGCCCTGGCACCCGCCGCGGGCGCGCTGGAGACCCGCGTCCCGATCAAGGGCGTCCGGAAGGCGACGGCCGCGGCCATGGTCGCCAGTGCCTTCACCGCGCCGCACGTGACCGAGTTCGTCACCTTCGACATCACCCGGACCATGCGGCTCGTGCAGGAGCTCAAGACCGACCCGGCCTTCGCCGGGCTCAAGGTCAGCCCGCTCCTGCTGGTCGCCAAGGCCCTGCTGGTCGCGATCCGCCGCAACCCGGAGGTCAACGCCGCCTGGGACGAGGCCAACCAGGAGATCGTCCACAAGGGCTACGTCAACCTGGGCATCGCCGCCGCAACCCCGCGCGGGCTGATCGTCCCCAACATCAAGGACGCCCAGGGCAAGACCCTGCCCGAACTGGCGTCCGCCCTCGGTGACCTGGTCGCCACGGCCCGTGAGGGCAAGACCTCGCCGGCCGACATGCAGGGCGGCACGGTCACCATCACCAACGTCGGCGTCTTCGGCATCGACACCGGCACGCCCATCCTCAACCCCGGGGAGTCCGCGATCCTCGCCTTCGGCGCGGTCAAGGAGTTGCCCTGGGTCCACAAGGGCAAGGTCAAGCCCCGCCAGGTCACCACGCTCGCGCTCTCCTTCGACCACCGCCTGGTCGACGGCGAGCTCGGCTCCAAGGTCCTCGCCGACGTCGCGGCGGTCCTGGAGTACCCCAAGCGCCTGATCACCTGGGCCTGATCGGCCCCTGGCACGGCAACGGGAAGGGCCCGGACATTTGTGCGTCCGGGCCCTTCCCGCGCGTGTCGCCCCCACCCGGGCGCCGATCTGTGACGTCATACGGCCATGGCGGTATCCATCTCCGTGGTCCTGCTCCTGATCGTGATCACGCTCATCCTGCTGCGCGCGAAGTCGCTGAAGGTCTCCCACGCGATCCTCTGCGTCCTCCTCGGCTTCTGCCTCGCCGGCTCCAGCCTCGCCCCCACCATCCACTCCGGCCTCGTCGCCACCACGGACGTCGTGAACGACCTGCGGCCCTGAGCCCCCCGCACCGCCGGACCTCCCGGCGGACTCCGCCGTCCGGCGCGGGCGGCACGGGGAAGGGCCCGGGCGAGCGGCTGCCCGGCCCTTCCGCCGTCGAACCCCGCCCCCGCTACTGCGGGAACGCGGCGAGCAGCGGGATCACCCGGGCGGAGGCCGCGGTGATGCCCTTGGTGCCGCCGGGCAGCAGCACGCCCGACGGGTCGTAGCTGCCCCCGGAGGCCAGGAGGTCGGCGTCGCCGTCCCGGTCGAGGTCGCGCAGACGGACGAACCAGCCGAACCCGGAGTACTCCGTGGCATCGCCGGGGACGCCCGCGGTCTGCAGGCTGAACCACTGGGAGCCGGTGCCGGTCAGACCCTTCTTGCCGCCGCGCAGGACGTGCACGCCGCCCGCGTGCTTGGCGGTGCCGATCTTCTCCCCGGGCACACCGACCGCGAGGTCCGGGTAGCCGTCGCGGTTCGTGTCACCCGCGGAGAGCGTGGTGCCGAACGCGTCGCCGCCGGTGGCGCCGGTGGCGACACCGGCGGTGGCCTGGGTGAGGCGGTAGCCGGTCGTGGGGCCGCCCGAGCCGCCGCGCAGCACGAAGACGGCCCCGGCGCCCTTGTTGTACGGGTGGTCGCCGACCGCGAGGTCGCCGTAGCCGTTCTTGTCGAAGTCCGCGATCACGCCCGAGGGGCCGTAGTTCGGGGACGAGGTGTTGTACGTGGTGAACTTGCCCGCCTTGACGGTGGAACCGCCGCGCAGGAACCAGGCGACCGAGGTGGCCTTGTCATTGCGGTAGCCCTGGCCGAGGACGTACAGGTCGGTGGCGGCGTCCTTGGTGACCTTCCCGGCGACGAGCCCGGCAGGTTCGAGCATGTTGTCCGCGCCCGGGGCCGGGGTGTGGCGGGTGACCTTGCCCGTGGTGCCGGACTTGGCGAAGCCGCCCCGGTAGATGTACACGGACTCGACGTCCGTGACGGCCAGATCGATCTTGCCGTCGCCGTTGAAGTCGCCGGTCGCGAGTGCGTAGCCGAACTCGTATCCGGCGTGGGGGGACTTGAGCGGTATGCGGGTGGCGGTGGACGACAGCCCCGACTTGGAGCCCCAGACGACGGTGACCGCGCCCGCGGCGGCGCGGCTGCCCACCTTCTCGGAGCCGTCGCCGACCGCGAGGTCGGCGTACCCGTCGCGGTTGAAGTCGGCGGCCGCCAGGGCGTCGCCGAACATGTCGGCGTATCCTCCGCTGTCGCCCGCGGTGCCGGGGATGCCGGCGCTGCTCTGGGTGAAGGTCTTGACCTTGGTTCCTGGGCCGTTCGCGGTCCCGTACGTGACGGTGACCGAACCGCTGCCGCCGGTGGCGAAGTCGCGGTAGCCGTCGCCGTTGAAGTCGTCGGCGTACTTGGCGGGTGCGGCGGCTGCGGTCCCCGCCGAGACGGTGAGCAGCCCTCCGGTCAGTGCGACGGCTGCGGCCGTCGCGGCGACCAGGCGGAGGTTCTTGCGCGTGGGCATGCGAGCTCCTGCTGCGTGCGGGGCCTTTCGGCGGCCCGCGCCGGTCTGGATCGCCCGTCCGGACGGGGGAGCACGACGCGGCGGAACGCTGCGGTGCCCCTGGTCGTGCCGTGGCACGAGGGACGGTCGGTACAGGAGAGACGGTCCACGACGGGCAAAGGTTGTACCGGGCCCACGGCTGCGATCGCCCCTCGCGCGGGGTGGCACCCTTGCAGCATGAACGATTCCGCCTCCGCCTCCTCCCCCAAGCCCCGCCGTGCCCGTGTCCGTGCCCCCGAGCTGGTCGGGAAGGGCGGCTGGCTCAACACCGGCGGCAAGCAGCTGGATCTTTCCGACCTGCGGGGATCGATCGTGATCCTCGATTTCTGGACCTTCTGCTGCATCAACTGCCTGCACGTCCTAGACGAGCTGCGCGAGCTGGAGGAGAAGCACCGCGACACCGTGGTGATCGTCGGCGTCCACTCGCCGAAGTTCGTGCACGAGGCGGAGCACCGGTCGGTCGTGGACGCCGTGGAGCGCTACGGGGTGCACCACCCGGTGCTGGACGATCCGGAGCTGGCCACCTGGAAGCAGTACGCCGTGCGGGCATGGCCGACGCTGACCGTGATCGACCCGGAGGGCTACGTCGTGGCCCAGCACTCCGGGGAGGGGCACGCCCACGCGCTGGAGGCGCTGGTCACCGAGCTGGAGGCGGAGCACGCGGCGAAGGGGACGCTGCGCCGCGGCGACGGGCCGTACGTGCCGCCGGAGCCGGTGGCGACGGACCTGCGGTTCCCGGGGAAGGCGCTGCGGCTGCCGTCGGGGAACCTGCTGGTGTCGGACTCGACCCGGCACCAGCTGGTGGAGATGGAGCCGGACGGGGAGACCGTCGTGCGGCGGATCGGCGGGCCGGGGGACTTCAACGAGCCGCAGGGGCTGGCGCTGCTGCCGGACGGCACCGTGGTCGTCGCGGACACCGTGAACCACCGGCTGCGGACGTTCGACCCGGCGGGCGGGGCCCTGGAGACGGTGGCCGGCACCGGAAGGCAGTGGTGGCAGGGGTCGGCGACCTCGGGCCCGGCGCTGGGGACCGACCTGTCCTCGCCGTGGGACGTGGCGTGGTGGGACGGCAAGGTGTGGATCGCCATGGCGGGCGTCCACCAGCTGTGGACGTACGACCCGGCGGACGGGACGGTCGCCGTGGCGGCCGGGACGACGAACGAGGGGCTGGTCGACGGGCCGGCGGAGCAGGCGTGGTTCGCGCAGCCGTCGGGACTGGCGGCGGCCGGCGAGCGGCTGTGGGTCGCGGACTCCGAGACGAGCGCGCTGCGCTGGGTGGAGCGGGCCGGTGACGGCGCGGGGTACGGGGTGCGCACCGCCGTCGGCACGGGGCTGTTCGACTTCGGTCACCGTGACGGTGCCGCGGAGCAGGCGCTGCTGCAGCATCCGCTGGGGGTGACCGCGCTGCCGGACGGGTCGGTCGCGGTCAGCGACACGTACAACCACGCGCTGCGCCGCTTCGATCCGGCGACCGGTGAGGTCGGCACGCTCGCGACGGACCTGCGGGAGCCGTCGGGCGCGGTGGTGGACGGCGCGGAGATCGTGGTGGTGGAGTCCGCCCGTCACCGGCTGACGCGGCTGCGCCTGCCGGAGGAGGCGGCGCGGGTCGAGGGTGCGGCGCACCGTACGCAGCGGCCCGCGACGGACGTGGCGCCGGGGCCGCTGCGGCTGGACGTGGTGTTCTCCGCCCCGGCCGGCCAGAAGCTCGACGAGCGCTACGGCCCCTCGACGCGGCTGCTGGTCAGCGCGACACCGCCGGAGCTGCTGCTGGAGGGGGCCGGCAAGGGCACGGACCTCTTCCGGGACGTCGTCCTGAACGGGGACGTCGGCGAGGGGGTGCTGCACGTGTCGGCGATGGCCGCGTCGTGCGACGACGACCCCGACAACGAGTTCCCGGCCTGCCATGTGCACCAGCAGGACTGGGGTGTCCCCGTCCGGCTGACCGCCGAGGGGGACACCCGGCTCGCCCTGGTGCTCGCGGGGATGGACGCCTGACGCCCCCGCACGTCCGTCACACGTGCGGGTAGTTGCGGGCGCGCTCGTCCATCACCGGCATCGGCTCCACGACCCGGCGCTTCTTGAAGATGCTGACGTACGCGGCCAGACCGATGACGCCGACCGCCATCATGATCAGTCCGACCAGGTCAAGGTTGACCCCGGCCATGTGCCAGTCGGTCGCGAAGGTGAGGATGGCCCCCACCGCGATCAGACCGATGCAACCGCCGATGCCCATGATGTCCGCCTCCGAACTGGGTTGGCACTACGGACTCGTAGAACCCGTGTACCCCGGGGCGGGCATCTCATGACCGGTCCCCGCCGGGAAGTCCGCTCCCGGCGGGCGGACTTCACCGGCGGGGCCGCGGATCAGCCCTCCAGGAACGCCTTCAGGGCGCTGGCCAGCAGGTACGGGTCGTCGGCGCCGCACAGTTCGCGCGCGGAGTGCATCGAGAGGATCGGCACGCCGACGTCCACGGTCGTGATGCCGTGCCGGGCGGCGGTGATGGGGCCGATGGTGGTGCCGCAGGGCATGGCGTTGTTGGAGACGAAGGCCTGCCAGGGCACGCCGGCCCGCTCGCAGGCGGCGGCGAAGATGCCGCGGCCGGTGCCGTCGGTGGCGTAGCGCTGGCTGACGTTGACCTTGAGGATCGGGCCGCCGTTGGGCATCGGGCGGTGCGTCGGGTCGTGCTTCTCCGCGTAGTTGGGGTGGACGGCGTGGCCGGTGTCGGAGGAGGCGCATACGGTGCCGGCGAAGGCGCGGGCGCGGTCCTCGTAGCTGCCGCCGCGGGCGAAGACGGAGCGCTCCAGGACGTTGCCGAGCAGCGGGCCGACGGCGCCGGTGTCGGACTCGCTGCCGGTCTCCTCGTGGTCGAAGGCGGCCAGTACGGGGACGTACGGTAGGTCGGCCCCGGCGACGGCCGCCAGGGCGGCGGTGCCGGCGTGCACGGAGAGCAGGTTGTCGAGCCGGCCCGCGGCCAGGAACTCGCGGTCGCGGCCGAGGTAGGCGGGCGGCTGGACGTCGTGGGTCATCAGGTCCCAGCCGACGACGTCGGCGGCGGCCACGCCGCTCTCCTCCGCGAGGAACGCGATCAGGGCGCCCTCGTCGACCTCGCCGAGGCCCCAGACGGGCTGCATGTGGCGCTGCTTGTCGAGCTTGAGGCCGTCGGTGTTGACGGCGCGGTCGAGGTGGACGGCGAGCTGCGGCACCCGCAGCAGCGGCCGGTCGACGTGGACCAGCGTCGTCGTGCCGTCGCGCAGCACCAGCCGGCCGGACAGGCCCAGGTCGCGGTCGAGCCAGGTGTTGAGGAGGGCGCCGCCGTAGATCTCGACGGCGATCTGGCGCCACCCGAAGGAGCCCGAGTCGGGACGCGGCTTGACGCGCAGGTTGGTGGAGTCGGTGTGGGCGCCGACCACCCGGAAGGGGGTGGCGGGTCCGGCGCCCTCGGGCACGTACCAGGCGATGATCGCGCCACCCCGCAGCACGTACTTGCCGCCCGCCCCGGCGCCCCACGCCTCGGTCTCGGCCACCTGCTGGAATCCGGCCTTCTCCAGGCGCTCGGCGGCGCTCGCGACCGCGTGGTACTGAGACGGGCTGGCGGTGAGGAAGGCTGCGAGGTCGTCGGTGTGGCCGCGGCCGAAGTGGGGCTGAGGGTTCATGCTTCAAGCATAAGGACGCGCGACGGCCCGCTCCTCGTGGGAGGAGCGGGCCGTCGTTGCCGTATCGGTCCCGGCCGGAACCGGTCAGGGCCGGGTCAGAACGCCTCTTCCGGCAGGTCCATGACGTCGAGGGTGACGCCGTCGGCGACGGACCGCGCGACGGAGACCTGCGGCAGGACCTCGGCGGCGAAGTGCTTCGCGGCGGCGATCTTGCCGGTGTAGAAGGCGGTGTCCTTGGCGGAGGCGCCGGCGGCCAGCTTCCCGGCGGCGACGGCGGCGCCCTTGAGCAGCAGGTAGCCGACGACGACGTCGCCGGAGGCGAGCAGCAGGCGGGTGGTGTTCAGGCCCACCTTGTAGATGGACTTCACGTCCTGCTCGGTGGCGGCGAGGTCGGTGAGCATCTTGCCGACGATGGCCTCCAGGTCCACGGCGGCCTTGGCGAGCTGCTCGCGGGCGGCGGCCAGCTCGTCGCCACCGGTGGCCTCGGCGAGGAACTTCTTGATCTCCTCGGAGAGGGTGGTCAGCGCGGCGCCCTGGTTGCGGACGATCTTCCGGAAGAAGTAGTCCTGGCCCTGGATCGCCGTGGTGCCCTCGTAGAGGGTGTCGATCTTGGCGTCGCGGATGTACTGCTCGATCGGGTACTCCTGCAGGAAGCCGGAGCCGCCGAAGATCTGCAGGGACTGGGCGAGCTGCTCGTAGCCCTTCTCGGAGCCGTAGCCCTTGACGATCGGCAGGAGCAGGTCGTTGAGCGCCTCGAGGGCCTTGGCCTCCTCGCCGGCCGCCTCGGCGACGGCGATCGCGTCCTGGACGGAGGCGGTGTGGAGGACCAGCGCGCGCATGCCCTCGGCGTAGGCCTTCTGCGTCAGCAGGGAGCGGCGCACGTCGGGGTGGTGGGTGATGGTGACCTTGGGTGCGCTCTTGTCCATGAACTGTGCGAGGTCCGGGCCCTGCACGCGCTCCTTGGCGTACTCCAGCGCGTTGAGGTAGCCGGTGGAGAGGGTGGAGATCGCCTTCGTGCCGACCATCATGCGCGCGAACTCGATGATGCGGAACATCTGGCGGATGCCGTCGTGCTTGTCACCGATGAGCCAGCCCTTGGCGGGGTGCTTGTCGCCGAAGGTCATCTCGCAGGTGTTGGAGGCCTTCAGGCCCATCTTGTGCTCGACGTTCGTGGCGTAGACGCCGTTGCGCTCGCCCAGCTCGCCGGTCTCGAAGTCGAAGAGGTACTTCGGGACGAGGAAGAGGGACAGGCCCTTGGTGCCGGGGCCGGCGCCCTCGGGGCGGGCGAGGACGTAGTGGAGGATGTTCTCCTCCATGTCGTGCTCGCCGGAGGTGATGAAGCGCTTCACGCCCTCGATGTGCCAGGAGCCGTCCTCCTGCTCGACGGCCTTCGCGCGGCCGGCGCCCACGTCCGAGCCGGCGTCCGGCTCGGTGAGGACCATCGTGGAGCCCCAGGTCTTCTCGACCGCGATCCCGGCGATCTTCTTCTGGACCTCGTTGCCCTCCTCGAAGAGGATGCGGGCGAAGGCCGGGCCGGAGGAGTACATCCATATCGCCGGGTTGGAGCCGAGGATCAGCTCCGCGTACGACCAGATCAGGGACGGCGGGGCGGTGGTGCCGCCGATGCCCTCCGGCAGGCCCAGGCGCCAGTACTCGGAGTCCATGAAGGTCTTGTAGCTCTTCTTGAAGGAGTCCGGCACGGGGGCGGTGTTGGTCTCCGGGTCGAAGACCGGCGGGTGGCGGTCGGCGTCGGCGAAGGAGTCGGCGAGCTCGTTCTCCGCGAGGCGTGCGACCTCGGACAGGATGTCCTTGGCGGTCTCGACGTCCATCTCGGCGAACGGGCCGGTCCCGTACAGCTTGTCGCGTCCGAGGACCTCGAAGAGGTTGAACTCGATGTCGCGAAGGTTTGACTTGTAGTGGCCCATGGCGACGGCTCCGTCGGGGTCGGTCGGACGGCGGGAAGGGTTCGCAGTCCTCGCAGCTTTATCACTTACCAGGCGGTAATGATGCTACCCGCGGGTAATAAAAACAACCCCTATCCGGCCGGATGTGACGGAGGGCCTTCGACTTCTGGAGGAACGTCCGGCTCGTGGCGCCGGAGTTCGTCCAGGGCCCCGAAGGCGGCGGCCGCGATCGGCACCGCCAGCAGCATCCCGAGGATGCCCGCCAGGCTCGCCCCCGCGGTGATTGCCAGCAGCACCAGAGCGGGGTGCATGTGCACCGTACGGCTCTGCACCATCGGCTGCAGTACGTGCCCCTCCAGCACCTGCACCGCCAGCACCACACCCAGGGCCCACACGCCGATCACCCACCCGCGGTCGGCGAGGGCGACGAGCACCGCCACCGCGCCGGAGATGAACGCCCCCAGGTACGGGATGTAGGCGCCGATGAAGACCAGCGCGGCCAGGCCCGGCGCCCCCGGCACCCGCAGGATCAGCAGGCCGATGCCGATGAGCGTGGCGTCGATCAGCGCGATCACCGTCGTGCCCCGCATGAAGCCCTGGACCGCGGCGAAGGCGCGGTGGGCGATCCGCTCCAGCAGGGGACCGGTGCCGTGCGGGGCGGCCTCGCGCAGCAGTGCGGGGAACCGGGCGCCGTCGCGCAGGAAGAAGAAGGTCAGCAGCAGCGCCAGCACGGCGGTCGCGATGAGCTGTCCCACGATGCTGATGCCGGACACCACCCCGGAGGCGGCGCGGGCGCCGTACTTGGTGGCGAAGGACTTGAGGCTGTCGATGGTGTCGTTCAGCGAGGTCCCCGACGCGCCCAGGCGTGGCAGCAGTTTCCGGGCCGCGTCCTTGAGCGAGGCCACGATCTCGTCCCCGGTCTCCAGCAGGCTGTGGACGACCACGAACCCCGCGGCCGCGACGAAGACCACCAGGGCCACGCAGGTCAGCGCCGCCGCCGCCGACCGCTGCACCTTGACGGCCCGCAGCCGCCGGTACAGCGGGCCCAGCAGGGCGCTGCCCAGCAGGGCCAGCAGGACGGGGGTGACGACCGACGCGAAGGTGACGACCAGCCAGACGACGAGCGCGCCCACACCGGCCACCAGCAGCACGACGCCGCACCACGCGGCCGTCCGTCGCGCGGAGGCCGGCAGAAGGGGCGCGTCCACCCGGCCAGCCGATCACGGCCCCGGCCGTGTCCGCATGCCGGAAAGGGCGAACGGGTGGACCTTCCCGGTCGGATACGATATTGACGGTCCGTAGAGGAAATCCTCACCCACAGTAGCGACTTGGGAGCAGCCGGCAATGGCTCGACACCTCATCACCAGCGCCCTTCCGTACATCAACGGGATCAAGCACCTGGGCAACATGGTGGGGTCCATGCTCCCGGCCGACGTCTACTCCCGGTACCTGCGCCAGCGCGGCCACGAAGTGCTGTACATCTGCGCCACCGACGAGCACGGCACTCCGGCCGAGCTCGCCGCGCAGGAGGCCGGCCTGCCGGTCGACGCGTTCTGCGCGCAGCAGCACGACGCGCAGAAGGCGGTCTACGACGGCTTCGCGCTCTCCTTCGACTACTTCGGCCGCAGTTCCTCGCAGCAGAACCGCGAGATCACCCAGGCCATCGCGCGGGAGCTGAAGGAGAACGGCTTCATCGAGGAGCGCGCCATCCGCCAGGTCTACTCCTTGGACGACGAGCGCTTCCTGCCCGACCGCTACATCGTCGGCACCTGCCCGCACTGCGGCTACGACAAGGCGCGCGGCGACCAGTGCGAGAACTGCACCCGTGTGCTGGACCCGACCGACCTGATCGAGCCGCGCTCCGCGATCAGCGGCAGCAGCCGGCTGGAGGTCCGCGAGACCAAGCACCTCTTCCTGCTGCAGTCCAAGCTCTCCCACGAGGTCGAGGCCTGGGTCGACGAGCACGGCAAGGACTGGCCGACGCTCGCCTCCTCCATCGCCCGCAAGTGGCTGACCGAGGGCCTGCAGGACCGCGCCATCACCCGCGACCTCGACTGGGGCGTGCCGGTGCCGGCCGACACCTGGCCGGACCTGGCGGCCGAGGGCAAGGTCTTCTACGTCTGGTTCGACGCGCCGATCGAGTACATCGGCGCCACCAAGGAGTGGTCGGACGCCGCGGGCGACGGCGAGACCCGCGACTGGCGCTCCTGGTGGTACGACGTCGACACCGACGTGCGCTACACCGAGTTCATGGCCAAGGACAACGTCCCCTTCCACACGGTGATGTTCCCGGCGACCCTGCTGGGCACCCGTGACAAGTGGAAGAAGGTCGACTACGTCAAGGCCTTCAACTGGCTGACCTACTACGGCGGCAAGTTCTCCACCTCGCAGCGGCGCGGCATCTTCACCGACGCCGCCCTGGAGATCCTGCCCGCCGACTACTGGCGCTACTTCCTGATCGCGAACGCGCCGGAGTCCGACGACACCTCCTTCACCTGGGAGCACTTCGCGGCCTCGGTCAACAAGGACCTCGCCGACACCCTCGGCAACTTCGTCAACCGCGTGCTGTCCTTCTCCCGCAAGCGCTTCGGCGACGAGGTGCCCGCGGGCAGGGAGGCCGGGGAGGCCGAGGAGCGCCTGGGCGCGCAGATCGCCGAGCTCCTCGCCGAGTACGAGCGGCACATGGAGGACCTGCAGTTCCGCAAGGCCGCGCAGGCGCTGCGCGCCCTGTGGAGCGCCGGAAACTCCTACCTGGAGGAGAAGGCCCCCTGGCTGGAGATCAAGACGGACGCCGACGGCGCCGCCCTGACCCTGCGCACCGCCATGAACCTGATCCACCTCTACGCGGTCGTCTCCGAGCCCTTCATCCCGGCCACGGCCGCCGCCATGCGCGGGGCCTTCGCCCTGACGGACGACACCGCGGCCTGGGTCACCCCCGAGGAGGCCCGCGCGCTGGCCGCCGTCCCGGCCGGGACGCCCTTCACCGTCCCGCCGGTGCTCTTCGCGAAGATCACCGAGGAGGGCCTGGACGCCTACCGCGAGCGCTTCGGCGGGGAGCCGGAGGCGGTCTGATGCCGACCACGGTCAGGGACAGGTCCCCGCTGGTGCTGATCCTGGCGGTGGGCCTGACCCTGGTGCTGGTGGTGGCCGGGGTGATCCTCGCGGTCTCGCTGACCGGCTCGGACGACCGCCGCTCCGGTGCCGCCCCGGACCGGGACGGGGCGTGCCGCGGCAGCAACGTCACGCTGGCGGAGGCCGCCGGGCGCTTCGGCCTGCGACTGCCCGACGACCCGCAGGACGTGCACTACCTCGCGCAGGGCGGCGGGCTGTCCGGCGAGCACGACCTCGAACTGAGCTTCCGCACCACCGCCGCAGGCCTGGAGCGGTTCCTGTCCGCCTCCGGCTTCGGCGCGCTCGGCCCAGACGTGCAGGCCCTGCGGGTCGGCGAGCCCCCCGCCGACCCCTGCCGCCGCGCCGCCGGTGGCCTCACGCACGCCCGCTACGCCGGCGACCACGTGCCCGCCGGCGCGGACCACGGCGCCTACAGCCGCGGTGTCGCCGTCGACGACAGCGACCCTGCCCACCCGGTGGTCGCCCTCGTCGCCCTGGACGGCTGAGCGTCCGGCCGGGCGTCGCCACCGGGCAGGAGGCTCAAGGGCCTGTACCGAACCGCGTACGCCGAAGGGCCCGGAACCGTACGGTTCCGGGCCCTTCGGCCTACGCGGCGTGGTGCGGGCCGTCAGGCCTTCTTCTCCGGCGGCAGCCGCAGCGCGAGGTGGAGCTCCTTCAGCCGCGCCTCGTCGACCGTGCTCGGAGCGCCCATCAGGAGGTCCTGGGCGTTCTGGTTGAGCGGGAAGGCGATGGTCTCGCGGATGTTGGGCTCGTCCGCGAGCAGCATGACCATGCGGTCGACACCGGGGGCGATGCCGCCGTGCGGCGGGGCGCCGAAGTGGAAGGCGCGGAGCATGCCGCCGAACTCGTGCTCGACGGTGTCGCGGTCGTAGCCGGCGATCTCGAAGGCCTTGTACATGATCGCGGGCTCGTGGTTCCGGATGGCGCCGGAGGACAGCTCGACACCGTTGCAGACGATGTCGTACTGCCAGGCGAGGATGTCCAGCGGGTCCTTGGTCTCCAGCGCCTCCAGGCCGCCCTGCGGCATGGAGAAGGGGTTGTGGGAGAACTCGATCTGCCCGGTGTCCTCGTTCTTCTCGAACATCGGGAAGTCGACGATCCAGCAGAAGCGGAAGACGTCCTCCTCGAACTGGCCGGCCCGCTTCGCGGCCTCGACCCGGACGGCGCCCATGATCTTGGAGACCTCGTCGAACTCGCCCGCGCCGAAGAAGACCGCGTGGCCGGGCTTGGCGTCGACGGCGGCGAGCAGCGCCTTGACGTCGTCCTCGGTGAGGAACTTGGCGATCGGGCCGGTGAGGGTGAGGTCGTCGCCGACCCGGACCCAGGCCAGGCCCTTGGCGCCCTGCTCGACGGCGTAGTCGCCGAGGTTGTCGAAGAACTTGCGCGGCTGCTCGGCGGTGTCCGGCACCGGCAGGGCGCGGACGTGCTTGCCGGCGAAGGCCTTGAAGCCGGAGTCCGCGAACACCGACGAGACGTCGACCAGCTCCAGGCGGGCGCGCAGGTCGGGCTTGTCGTTGCCGTACTTGACCATCGACTCGCGGAACGGGATCCGCGGGAACGGCGAGGTCACGTGGCGGCCGCCGCCGAACTCCTCGAAGAGGTCGGTCATGACCTTCTCGATGACCCCGAAGACGTCCTCCTGCTCGACGAAGCTCATCTCGACGTCGAGCTGGTAGAACTCGCCGGGCGAGCGGTCGGCACGGCTGTCCTCGTCGCGGAAGCAGGGCGCGATCTGGAAGTAGCGGTCGAAGCCCGCGATCATCAGCAGCTGCTTGAACTGCTGCGGGGCCTGCGGCAGCGCGTAGAACGTGCCGGGGTGCACGCGGGAGGGCACCAGGAAGTCGCGGGCGCCCTCGGGCGAGGTCGCGGAGAGGATGGGGGTGGCCAGCTCGTTGAAGCCCAGCGCCGTCATCTCGCGGCGCAGGAAGCTGATCACCTGGGTGCGCAGCATGATGTTGCGGTGCATGCGGGCGCGGCGCAGGTCGAGGAAGCGGTTGGTGAGCCGCATCTCCTCGTTCGCGTTGTCCTCCGGGAAGACCGGGAAGGGCAGCTGGTCGGCGGCGCCGAGCACCTCCAGCTCGGTGACCTCGACCTCGACCTCGCCGGTGGGCAGGTCGGGGTTGACGTTCTCCCCCGAACGGGCGACGACGCGTCCGTCGACGCGGAGCACCGACTCCTTGGACTGGTGGCTCAGGGCCTCGTACGCGGGCGAGCCCGGACGGGCGACGAGCTGGACCACCCCGTAGTGGTCCCGGAGATCGACGAACAGGATGCCGCCCAGATCCCGGCGATTGTGCAGCCAACCACTCAGGCGCACTTCCGCGTCTACGTCGGTGGCGCGCAGCTCACCGCAGGTGTGGGACCGGTACCGATGCATCGTTCATCCAAGTCGTCTGATTTCGGGGATGAGGCCTCCCCAGTCTACGGGGGTACGCGCGCCCGACCCCATTCGTATGAAAGCCGCGGAAAACCATAAACTATGCGAATGCGCATCGAGGACGTGCTGGCCGCGCTGGGCACGGGCGTCTGGCGCTGGGACAGCGCCACCGACACGGTGGAGCTCGACGCCGTGAGCGCCGGGCTGATAGGGCTTCCGCCCCAGCCACAGAAGGTCCATTCGGGGGTGACCCGGGCCCGTTACCACGCCTCCGACTACGTGGACATGGCGGCGGCGGTCGCCCTGGCGATAGCCGAGGGCACCGCGTCGGAGTCGCTGCTGCGCGTGGTCCGGGAGGACGGACGGGTCGTCCGCACGGTGGTGATGCGCACCTTCGGGCTCCCCTCCGCGGGCGGCCGGCCGGAGGAGGTCGTCGGCACGCTGCAGGAGGCCCCCGCGGTGCACGGTCTCCCGGGCGCGGGCACCGGCACCCGCCCCACCGCGGCGGCACCCGCCGCCCCCGCGGACTGGCGGCGGTCCCGCGAGGCCTTCCTGCTGGACGCGGGCCGGGCGCTGGCGGAGGCGGACAGCACCGAGGAGGTGCTCCGCGTGGCCGCCCACCTGTCCATGCCGGGGTTCTCCCCCGACCGCCTCGCCGTCTTCGGGGTCCAGGGCGACCGGCTCCGCGCCATCGGGTTCCACGGGCACCGGCCGGGCGACGAGGTGCCCTTCCTGGACATGCCGCTCCGCACGGAGTACCCGGCGGCGGTCGTGGTGCGCACCGGCCGTGCGGTCTACCTGCCGAGCCCGCAGGCGTACGAGGAACGCTTCCCGGCCACGTGGCCGCTGGTGCGGGACTTCGGGCGGTCGTCCTGGGCGTACCTGCCGCTGGTCGCCGCGGGCCGCACGATCGGCGCGTGGATGGCCGCCTTCAGGGAACGCGTCGCCTTCACCCCGGACGAGCGGTCGGTGCTGACCACCGTCGCCCGGATGCTCGCCCAGGCGCTGTCCCGGGCGCATCTGCACGAGTCGGAGCGGGAGCTCTCCGACGGGCTGCAGCGCGCGATGCTGCCGGGGCGGCGGCCGCAGGTCGAGGGGATGAGGCTGACCGCGCGCTACGTGCCGACCGGCGGCGGGCTGCAGGTGGGCGGCGACTGGTACGACGTGATCGACCTGCCGTCGGGGCGCACCGCCCTGGTCGTCGGCGACGTGCAGGGCCACGACGTCCGCGCGGCGGGGGTGATGGGGCAACTGCGCATCGCGCTGCGCGCGTACGCCGCCGAGGGGCACCGCCCGGACGCGGTGATGTCCCGGACCTCCCGCTTCCTGGCCGGCCTCACCCAGTGTTCCGCCGACGGGGAGGACGGCCGCTTCGCCACGTGCCTCTACCTGGAGGTCGATCCGGTCAGCGGCACCCTGGACGTCGTACGGGCGGGGCACCTGGACCCGGTCGTCCGGCTCGCGGACGGCACGACGATGATCCGGCGCACGGCCGGCGGCCTCCCCCTGGGGATCGCCCCCGACTCCGACTACCCGACCACGCGGCTCACCCTGGAGCCGGGCGAGACGATGCTCATCTGCACGGACGGGCTGGTCGAGACCGGCGGCCACGACCTGGGCACGGGGTGGCGGCGGCTGCGCTCGGTGCTGGAGGACGCGGTCGACGACGGGCTGGAGGCGCTCGCCGACACCCTGGTCGAAGCGGTGCACGGCCCGGCCTCGCACCATCTGACCGGCCCGTTCGCCGACCGCCGGGAGGACGACATCGCGCTGCTGCTGGTGCGCCGCGACCCCGCCGGGACGCTCCGTGACGTCCCGGTGCGGCGCAGCGTGCTCACCGTCGGCCAGACCGACCCCCGGCAGCTGCGGGCGGCCCGGGAGGAGGTCCGCGCGCTGCTGCACGACTGGACGTGCGGGGACCAGGTCGACGCGGCCGTGCTGCTGGTGTCGGAGCTGGTCACCAATGTGCTGCTGCACACGGACGACGACGCGGTGCTGGGCGCGCAGCTGCTCGGCGTGCCGGGTGTCCGGCGGCTGCGGGTCGACGTGACCGACCGCAGCGACGACATGCCGCACCGCCGCACCCCGGGCGAGATGGCCGCCTCCGGACGCGGGCTGCTGCTCCTGCAGGAGATGGCGGACGCCTGGGGCGTGGATCCGCTCGGCGACGGCAAGGCGATCTGGTTCGAACTCCACGAGGCTCCCGTGCCGGGCTAGCGGCCCGATACGCTGTGTGCCGTGTACGGCTACGACCAGAACGGGATGGCAGGGGCGGCGCCGCCGATGGGCGGGGCGCCGATGGGCGCGGGCTACCCCGAGCCGTCACCGCCCTCGCTGGCGGACGCGGTGCGCGCGTTCACGACGGGCTCGATGTCGGCGGAGGACTTCCAGGCGGTCTTCGCCACGTCCAAGGTCTACTGCCCGCGCGGCGACAACCCCGGTTTCCTGGCGCTGCACGACACGCAGCAGCCGGTGATCCCCATGTTCTCCTCGCTGAAGCAGCTGCGCCGCTACGCCGGCAAGGAGTCCAAGTACTTCGTGATCACGGGTGCCGAGGTGCTGGACCTGCTGCCGACCGGCTACGGCTTCGTGCTGGACATGGAGGGCGAGCACCGGATGGTGTTCGACGCGAAGGCGGTCGAGCAGATGGTGGAGTTCACCATGCGGCGGATGTACGGCTGATCCGGCCCTCACCCCACGTAAACCGGACAAAGGCCGGGGAACGGTTGCGGGAAGTTCAGCGTTCAACTATGTTGAACGTTGAACAATCCGAGGAGGATCCTGGCCATGCCTGCAGTGACCGTCGAGAACCCGTTGACCCTGCCGCGCGTCCACGCCCCCGCCGACGCGGTGCAGCGGCGTGCGCTGCAGGTGACCACCGCCCCGAGCGGCTTCGAGGGGGAGGGCTTCCCCGTCCGCCGTGCCTTCGCGGGCATCGACTACAAGAACCTCGACCCGTTCATCATGATGGACCAGATGGGTGAGGTGGAGTACGCGCCCGGCGAGCCCAAGGGCACGCCCTGGCACCCGCACCGCGGCTTCGAGACCGTCACCTACATCATGGACGGCGCGTTCATCCACCAGGACTCCCACGGTGGCGGCGGCACCATCACCGACGGTGACACGCAGTGGATGACGGCCGGCAGCGGCCTGCTCCACATCGAGACGCCGCCGGAGGAACTGGTCATGACCGGCGGCCTGTTCCACGGCCTGCAGCTGTGGGTCAACCTGCCCGCCCGGGACAAGATGATCGCGCCGAAGTACCAGGACATCCGCGGCGGCAACGTCAAGCTGCTGGCGTCCGAGGACGGCGGCGCGCTCATCCGGATCATCGCCGGCGACATCGACGGCCACCAGGGCCCGGGCGCCACGCACACCCCGATCACCATGCTGCACGTCTCGGTGAACCCGGGCGCCCAGCTCACGCTGCCCTGGCGCGCGGACTTCAACGCCCTGGCGTACGGCCTGGCCGGCCGCGGCACCGCGGGCCCGGAGAACCGGCCCTTCCGCATGGGGCAGGCGGTGGTCTTCGGGCGCGGCGATTCCCTCACGATCCGCGCCGACGAGTCCCAGGAATCGCGCAGCCCCAACTTCGAGGTCGTCCTTCTGGGCGGGCTGCCGATTCGTGAGCCGATGATGCAGTACGGCCCGTTCGTGATGAACACCCACGCCGAACTCGCCCAGGCCTTCGACGACTTCAAGGCCGGCAAGCTCGGCACCGTTCCCGCCGGTCAGGAGTGACGGCAGCGGCTCAGGTGCCTCCGGCATTAAACGGCCCCGCCCGGGAATCCGATTCCCGGGCGGGGCCGTCGCATACGGTGGGAGCAATTCCGGCGGACGGTTCGTTGGCCCTTCATTGGCCGCTGCATTCACCCTGAGTGACTGCACGTGCACCTGCACGTGCAGATGCACGTGACACCGTCTCTGGCTATCATCTCCCCTGTCCTGCACGGCACTTACCTGGAGAGAAGCATGCGCCACACGTACAACGGCATGGCAGCGTCCGATCTCCACGGACTGGCGTGGCAGAAGAGCCGGCACAGCAATGCGAACGGTCAGTGCGTGGAGCTGGCCGCGCTTCCGGACGGGGACGTGGCCGTGCGCAATTCACGTTTTCCGGACGGACCGGCGCTGATATATACGAAGGAAGAGATTGAATCCCTCATCGTGGGGATGAAGAACGGGGAGTTCGATCACTTCGTGGCGAGCTGACCGCGGTCGTCCCCGGTACGGCTCAATGTGACGGACCGTCGTCCTGTCCGGGCATACGGAAGAGCGCCCAGACGACTTTCCCCATGCCGGTGAGGGGGTGCCAGCCCCAGGTATCGCTGAAGGACTCCACCAGATGCAGCCCGCGCCCGGACTCGGCGACGAAGTCCGGGGCCTTGGCGACGGGTCCGTGGCTGCTGGGGTCGCGCACCGCGCACACTACGCGCGTTGACCATCTGACCAGGCTGAGCCGGACGCACCCGTGGGCCGCGTCCTCGGGGACCGCGTAGCGCAGGGCGTTGGTCACCAGTTCCGAGGCGACCAGTTCGATGCCGTCCTGGAGTTCTTCCAAGTGCCAGGCGTGCAGGGTCGTCCGCGCGAATCTTCGTGCGTCGCCGACCGCCTCGTAACGCGGCGGCAGTGGGCAGGAGGTGGCACTCGACGACGAAAGGCGCTCCGGAACCAGCCCGTCCCATAAAGGCTGCACCCCGGCCGAGCTCTCAGTCCACATGCGCACCACCCGGTATCGGCACGTACGCAATCGTCCCGTACGGCCTGCGGCCGATGCAAGGGGCGGATGCACGTGCATTTGCATGGCACGAGGCAGATGGGCCGGGAGTGACGATCGAGAGTGACCGATCGAGTACTGAACGCAGCGCGAAGGTGGCAGACTGCTGGATGCCACGGGGAGAAGGTAGGCGCAAATGACCACAGTGCAGTCAGGAAGCGGATCGATGGTGCGCCGCATCCTCCTGGGCTCGCAGCTGCGCAGGCTGCGCGAAGCGCAGGGCATCACCCGTGAGGCCGCGGGCTACTCGATCCGCGCGTCCGAGTCGAAGATCAGCCGCATGGAGCTCGGGCGCGTGAGCTTCAAGGAGCGCGACGTGGCCGACCTGCTCACCCTCTACGGCATCACGGACGACGGCGAGCGCACGGCCCTGCTCGGCCTGGTGCGCGAGGCGAACGTCGCCGGCTGGTGGCACGGCTTCGGCGATGTCCTGCCGGCGTGGTTCCAGACGTACGTGGGTCTGGAGGAGTCCGCCTCGGTCATCCGCTCCTTCGAGACGCAGTTCGTGCACGGGCTGCTCCAGGCCGACGACTACAGCCGCGCCGTCATCGAACTGGGCCACCCGGACGCCCCCGCCGACGAGGTGGAGCGCCGGCTGGACCTGCGGCACAAGCGGCAGAAGCTGCTGACCTCGGAGCTCGCCCCGCAGATCGTGGCCGTGATGGACGAGTCCGTGGTGCTCCGCAGGTTCGGCGGGCGGGAGGTGATGCGGGCCCAGCTCGTGCACCTCATCGAGGCCTCGCAGCAGCCGAACGTGACGGTGCAGCTGCTGCCGCTGGAGTTCACGGGGTACTCCGCGGGCGCCAGCGGGACCTTCACCCAGCTGACCTTCCCGGAGTCCGACGTCCCGGACGTCGTGTACGTGGAGCAGCTCACCGGGGCGATGTACATCGACAAGCGCGAGGAGGTCGACCAGTACCGCGTCGTCATGGCGAAGCTGCGCGCCGACAGCCTCTCGCCGGACGCCACCCGGGACCGGCTGAACGCCGTCCTCCGCGCCGTCTGAGCGCACCCGGCGGCGACGCCGGGTACCGCTCTCCTCCCCTGTGAACAGGGGTTTTGCAGCTTTTCACAGGTCTCACTCGATCGAGTGAAGTGGACCTTGACGCATTGGTCGGCTCATCGGCCCGGTGATCTTATGCTCCGGTGAGCCCGTACCTGCGTACCCGCACGATCGACGGGTGCGTCGTGGTGGAACTCAGCGGGGAGATCGACATCGTCGCGGCGATGGAGATCATTCCGCTGCTCGACGCGCTGACCCGCGCCCCTGGCCCCGGTCTCGTCGTCGACCTGGGCCCCGTCGACTTCATCGACTGCTCCGGACTCGCGGTCCTGTGCCGGCTGCGGAGCCGGGTCCGCGGCCACGGCGGGCAGGTGCAGTTCGTCTGCGCCCGCCCCCCGACCCTGAGGATCCTGCGCGCCACCGGGCTGATGAGGGCCTTCCGCCCGGTGCCGAGCGTGGACGAGGCGCTCGCCCGGATCGGGCGGACGTGACCGCCCCGTCCACATGGCCCCGGTCAGTCCGAGCAGACGGCCGTGACGAACTCGGCGACCCGTTCCTGCGGCAGGTGGCGGGCCACGTCGGCCTCGCTGATCATGCCGATGAGACGGTGCGCGGGATGGTCGATCACCGGCAGCCGGCGCACCCGGTACTCCTCCATCAGTTCCAGCACCCGGTCGATCTGCTCGTCCCCCTCGATGATCTGCGGCCGGCCCATGGCCAGCTCGCCGCAGGAGACCTCGGACGGGTCGCGTCCCTCGGCGACGCACTTCAGCACGATGTCCCGGTCGGTGACGATGCCGACCAGCACGTCGTCGTCCCCGCAGATCGGCAGCGCGCCGATGTCCTGCTCACGCATGATCCGGGCCGCGTCGGCGAGGCTCTCCCGCTCCCCGACGCACATGGCGCCGGGATGCATGATGTCCAGTGCGGTGGTCATGACGGCGCCTCCTCGTGGCAGGGACCGATTTCCTTTTGCTCCATCGTCACCCTGGTGGAGTAGTTCCGCGATAGGGAGCACGCTGGAAGGAGACACCGGGACCGGGACCGCTGGAGGTGTTCCGTCATGCAGACCCTCGTCGGATGGCACATCGAGATGGACTTCCGGGAGGACGGCGCGAGGACGAAGGCCGCCGCGCTGCTCCGCCTTCCGGACGGCACGGAGGTCAGGTCGCACGGCCACGCCAACCGGCACCCCTCCGACCCGGACCAGGAACGGGTCGGCGAGGAACTCGCGGCGGCCAGGGCGCTCAACGACCTCGCGCGTCAGCTCCTCGGCAAGGCCGCGCACGAGATCGAGGAGGTCACGCACGTGCCCGCGCATCCCAGGATCTGAGCCCGCGGGGCCCTCACAGCCAGCCGCGCCGTTTGAAGACCAGGTAGAGGCTGACGCAGACCACGCCCATGAGCAGGATCGCGAAGGGGTACCCGAGCAGCCAGTGCAGCTCGGGCATGTGGTCGAAGTTCATGCCGTAGATGGTTCCGACGAGCGTGGGCGCGAAGAGGATGGCGGCCCAGGCGGAGATCTTCTTGATCTCCTCGTTCTGCTCGAAGCCGGCCTCCGCCAGCGCCCGCATCTCGGCGTTCTGCTGCTGCGCGACCAGGGTCGCGTTGAGGGTGAGCAGGTCGCCGAGCGCCTGCCGGAAGCCGTCCACGCGCTCGATGGTGTGCGTGACGTGGTCGGCGACGTCGCGCAGGTAGCGCTGCAACTCCTCGTCCGTCCCGTACTTCACGAAGCCCGCCTGCAGCCCGTCCAGCATGGGGATGAGCGGACGGGTGGCGCGCTGGAACTCCAGCACCTCCTGGGAGAGCTCATAGATCCGGCGGGAGACCTGGGGGTCGCCGCCGAAGACCTGGATCTCGCTCTCCTCCATGTCCTTCTCGACCCCCGCGACGACCGGTGCGTAGCCGTCGACGACCGTGTCGAGTATCGCGTAGAGCACCGCCTCCGGTCCGAGCGTCAGCAGCTCGGGGTTGCTCTCCATGCGGCGCCGCACGGCGGACAGGTCGGGGGCCGCACCGTGGCGGACGGTCAGGACGAAGCCGGGGCCGACGAAGATGTGCAGCTCGGCGAAGTCGACCTCCTCCGGGGCGTCCAGGTAGCGGGCGGCGCGGAGCACGACGAAGAGGGTCTCCCCGTACCGCTCCAGCTTGGGGCGCTGGTGGGCCTGGATGGCGTCCTCCAGGGCCAGCGGGTGCAGGTCGAACTCCTTCGCCAGCGAGACCAGCTCGGCCTCGCTCGGCCGGTAGAGCCCGATCCAGGCCATCGCGCCGGGCTCGGCGCGCAGCTGTGTGTACGCCTCGGCGAGGGAGGAGGGCGTCGCGATGCGCCGGCCGTCCCGGTACAGGGCCGCGTCCATCACGCTGCTCACGGCGGCGGCCGCGGGGCCCGCGATCCGCGGCTCCAGGGGGCCCTCCCCCTCGCCGGCCGGCGGTGCGGAGGCCTGGGCGGGACGGGCCGACCTCGCCGTCCTGGCCTTCTCCTTCGCCGAGTTCCTCAGTGCGCGCAGGGCACGCAGTCGACGCCCGGACACCGGCAGCACCCCCTCTTTCGGGCCTTCCGAGCAGGGTAGCCCGAGCCCGCCGGGGAAACGGCCGCACCGCACCCGGTCCCCGGCACAGCCGCGGTCAGGCGTCCCGGCCCCGGTCCTCCTCCCCGCCGCCGCGTCCGTACGCCGGCCGCCGCCAGCCGCGGGCTCTTCGGTGGACCGGCAGTGCCGGCGACCAGCCCACCGAGGCCGCGAACGGATGAGCCATGGGCCACGCCGCCCGCGGGGCGTCGGCGATCCGGGCGGCTCGCGGTCTTCGTCCCCTCGGCGATACGGCGGTACGCACGCGGGGGCGCTGACCGGGGCCGACGAGTAATCTGATTTCGCGGGGGACACGGGGGCCGTACTCCGGAGGTCTTGATGGACGTCCCGGTGCTTTTCGGCCGGTCTCTCCCCGCGCCGCCCGTCCCCACGGGGGCCGCCGGCCGCCCCGAGGACCCGTC
>NZ_JARAVO010000329.1:0-8273 GCF_033792805.1 Streptomyces sp. PA03-1a | reverse complement strand
CATATGGCCACCGCCCCCCGTTCCCGCCCCCCGTTCCTCGGCGTGCTCCCGTGGCCGGAGCGGCGGGCCGTCGCCCGAGCCCTGCGGACGGAGACGGTCGGCGGCCTGGTCCTGCTGGCCGCGGCGGTGGTGGCCCTGGTGTGGGCGAACGGTCCGTTCAGCGGCGCGTACGAGGCGGTACGCGACTTCCACTTCGGCCTTCCCGTGCTGGGGCTGGACCTGTCGGTGGGGCACTGGACGGCGGACGGATTGCTGGCGGTGTTCTTCCTGGTCGCCGGGATCGAGCTGAAGCGCGAACTCGTCGTCGGCGAACTGCGCACCCCGGCCACCGCCGCGCTCCCGGTCATCGCGGCGGTGTGCGGCATGGTGGTGCCCGCCGGGCTGTACGCCGTGGTCGCGGCGTTCGGGGGCGGCAGCCCGAGCGGCTGGGCGGTGCCGATGGCCACCGACATCGCCTTCGCGCTGGGGGTCCTGGCCGTCGTCTCCACCCACCTCCCCGCGGCGCTGAGGGCCTTCCTCCTCACCCTCGCGGTGGTCGACGACCTGGGCGCGATCCTGGTCATCGCGGTGTTCTTCACCTCCGACCTCAACCTCTGGGCGCTGCTCGGCGCTGCGGCCGGGCTCGCGGTGTTCTACGCGCTGCAGCGGCTACGGGTCACGGGCTGGTGGTGGTACGTGCCGCTCGGCCTGGTCATCTGGGCGCTGATGTACAACGGCGGCGTGCACGCCACCGTGGCCGGGGTGGCCATGGGCCTGATCCTGCGGACCACCCGCGACGAGGACGAGGTGACCTCGCCCGCCGAGCGCACCGGCTACCTGCTGCACCCCTTGTCCGCCGGTGTCGTCGTCCCGCTGTTCGCCCTGTTCGCCGCCGGGGTCGGCGTCTCCGCGGGTGCCCTGGGGGAGGTGTTCACCAGGCCCGAACCGCTCGGTGTCGTCGTGGGTCTGGTGCTCGGCAAGATCGCCGGCATCTTCTGCGGAACCTACCTTGCCGCCCGTTTCACGCGGGCCCGGTTGAATCCGGACCTCGCCTGGGCCGACGTGTTCGGCCTCGCCACCCTGGGTGGCATCGGCTTCACCGTGGCCCTGCTGATCGGCGAGCTCGCCTTCCCCGCGACCGCGCAAGGTGAGCACGTCAAGGCCGCGGTCCTGGTGGCATCGGTGATCTCGGCCTGCCTGGCCGCGCTGCTCCTGCACCGCCGCAACCGGCTGTACCGGCGGCTGTGCGCCGAGGAGGACACCGACGCCGACGGGGACGGCGTCCCCGACATCTACCAGCGCGGCGGCGCGAGCCCGGCGACGGCCGAACAGGCGGACTGATCGCGGGTTCGTCCGGGCGGCGTACTCCCGCTGGCATGCGGACGCCGTCCTGCCGAGGCTGGCAGAGGGTTCATCCCGTGTGGGCGTGATGACGGTACCGGTCTCGAAGGAGAACACGATGTCCGCCGATTCCGCGCTGAAGGGCCCCGAACCGGCGATCGTCGCCGCCAACCAGGCCGCACGAAGCCTTCTGCCGTTCGAGGACAGCCGCGACCTGGACGACGCCGGCCGTGGTTTCCTCGGCACCGTCGAGCAGCGGGAGATCACGGACCGCGACGGTCGCACGGTGTGGTCCCTTGACGCGTACGGCTTCCTCGACGCCGACTGCCCGGACACCGTGCACCCGAGCCTGTGGCGGCAGAGCGCTCTCGTCGCCCGGCACGGGCTGTTCGAGGTGGCCGAGGGCATCTACCAGGTACGCGGCTTCGACCTGTCCAACATGACGGTCGTCGAGGGCGAGCGGGGCATCCTGGTCATCGACCCCCTCCTGTCCGTCGAGACCGCCGCGGCCGCCCTGGCCCTGTACCGGCACCACCGCGGGGACCGCCCCGTCAGCGGCGTGCTCTACACCCACAGCCACGTCGACCACTTCGGCGGCGTCAAGGGTGTCGTGACCGCCGAAGAGGCCGGAGCCGGACTGCCCGTCATCGCCCCCCAGGGTTTCCTGACCCACGCCGTCAGCGAGAACGTGTACGCGGGCACGGCGATGGCGCGCCGCGCCGCCTACATGTACGGCGCCGCACTGCCCAAGGGGACGCACGGTCAGATCGGGGCAGGTCTGGGGCAGACGACCTCCACGGGCACGGTCAGCCTCATCCCGCCCAGCGTCGAGATCATGCGCACCGGCCAGACGCACACCGTCGACGGCATCCGCATGGTCTTCCAGCTCACCCCCGAGACCGAGGCGCCGGCCGAGCTGAACATCCACTTCCCCGGCCGCGCGGCGCTCTGCATGGCCGAGAACGCCACCCACAACCTCCACAACCTGCTCACCCTGCGCGGCGCCGAGGTCCGGGACCCACGCGTCTGGGCGCAGTACCTCACCCAGACCATCCAGCTCTTCGGCGCCTCCTCCGACGTCGCCTTCGCCTCGCACCACTGGCCGACCTGGGGCCGCGCACGCGTGCTGACCTTCCTGTCCGACCAACGCGACCTGTACGCGTACCTGCACGACCAGACCCTGCGCCTGATCAACCAGGGACTCACGGCCCTGGAGATCGCCGAACGGATGCACCTGCCGCCGGCCCTGGAACACGTCTGGCACACCCACGGCTACTACGGCTCCGTCAGCCACAACGTCAAGGCGATCTACCAGCGGTACCTCGGCTGGTTCGACGGCAACCCCGCCCACCTGTGGGAACACCCGCCCACCGAGGCCGCCACCCGCTACGTGGACTTCATGGGAGGCGCCGACGAGGTCCTGCGGCGCGCCCGCCGGTCCTACGCGGAAGGAGACTTCCGCTGGGTTGCCCAGGTCGTCAACCACGTGCTGTTCGCCGACCCCGGCAACACCGAAGCACGAGAGCTGCAGGCGGACGCCCTCACCCAGCTCGGCTACGGCAGCGAGAACGGGACGTGGCGCAACTTCTTCCTCACCGGCGCCCTCGAACTGCGCCACGGCCCGGTCGGCACGCCCACCGTCACCGCGTCGCCCGACGTGATCTCCGCGCTCTCCCTCGACCAGCTCTTCGACTCCCTCGCCATCCGCGTCGACGGCCCCGCCGGCTGGGACGCGGACATCACCATCCGCTGGAACGTCCACGGCTCGGAGCCCATCACCTGGCGCCTGCACAACGGCGTGCTCACCCACGTGCCCGGCGAGGGCCCCGCCGCCACCGAACCCGACCTGGCGGTCACCCTCCCCGAAGCCGATCTGCGGGCCGTCCTCCTGGGAACCCTGCCGGCGGCCGACCTGGCGGCCCGAGCGGGCATCCAGGTGTCGGGCGACCCCGGCAAGCTCGCCGAACTCCTGGCGTACCTCGGCGAACCCGACCCGGACTTCGCGATCGTCACTCCGTAGCAGCCCCTGGCTGCACGGGACCGGTCGGGTCCTACCCGCTGAGAGCGTCCACGAGGAAGAGGAACACGTTCAGGCCGAGTACGACGACGGCAACGAATCCCACGACCACCAAGGAGCAGCCACCGGCGATCGCCACCACGACCCAAGCGCGGCCGACGGCACGGCGGCACTCGGTGTCGTCGTCCCAGTCGTGATCCACCCTCGCCCCCCTTGTCGAGGCACCGTACACCGCGGCCTCCGCGGCGATCGCGGGTGCGCGCGGCGGCCCCGGGCCTCCGGCCGGGCCGGGGCGGGCACCGCGGGGGTTCCAGGCGGGTGCCGGTTAGGCTGGGGCGTGTCCCTCATCGGCCGTGGCCAGGAGCTTTCCGCGATCGGGGCCCTCCTCGACCGGCTGCGTGCCGGCGTCGGCGAACGCCTGGTCGTCACCGGGCCGCCGGGGGCGGGCAAGACCGCGCTGCTGGCCGCCGCGGCGGAGCTGGCCGCCGAGCGCGGCATCCGGGTCGAGCACACCAGGGACCGCACGCTTTCCGCGCCCGCCGTTCCGCCGCACCCACCGGGGTCGCCGGGGGAGCCCGTTCTGCTGCTGGCCGACGAGGGCACGGCCGAGGACCTGCCCGGGTCCGGCGCGCCCCCGGGACCGCGCGCACTGCTGGCCGCCGCCCGGGAGTACTCCGGGGACGGGACCCAGTTGAGGCTGGGCGGACTGTCGGGCGCGCGGTTCGCCGCGCTCGTGCCCGGGCTGCCGCCCGACGCCGTCCACGCCCTGTGGCTGGTCTCCGGCGGGCTGCCCGGTCCCGCACTCTCCCAGGCCGAACGGCTGAAGGACCTGCCCGGGGACGCCGACCCGGCCGTGCACCTCGCGCTGGTCTTCCCGTCGCGGGCCCAGTTCCTCGAACTCGACCTCGGACTCGTCCGGTTGCTGGAGGAGGCCGCCGAGCGACCGGTCGCCCCTGCGGTCCGCGCCCGGGTGCTGGCCCGGCTCGCGCGCGAGCTGCTGGCCGACACCACGGCCCTGGCGCGCCGCCGGGACCTGGCGGACACGGCGCTCGGCCTGGCCCGCGCATCCGGCGACCCGGGCACGGTCGCCGAGGTCCTCGACGGCCGGCTGCACGCGCTGTGGGACCCAGCCGCCACCGCCGAACGCCTGGCCACCGCCGGGGAGATCGTCGCTCAGGCCCGCCGGGCGGGTGACGCGGCAGCCGAGTGCCGCGGCCTGTTCTGGCGCTTCGTGGCGTACACCGAGACCGGGGACCTGACGGCCGCCGAGGCCGCGCTCGCCGTGTACGTCGGCGCCGCGGAACAGGCCGGCCACACCGACGCCCACGTGGTGGCGCTCTCCCGGCGGGCGATGCTCGCCACGGTCAGGGGCCGGTTCGAGGAGGCCGGGGAACTCGCGGACCGGATCCTCGTAGCCGGGCCCAAGGCGGGGGTGAGCGACACCGAGAGGCTGGCCGGTTCGGTGCGCCACCAGCTGGCCGTCGTACGGGGCGGCACCGAGACCCCGGTCGAGCCCTGGCAGCGGATGGCGCGCCGACTGCCCGGGCACTTCTTCGAGGCCACGGCGGCCCGGGCGATGCTGGGGTCGGGACGCGAGGTCGAGGCCGGTCTGGAACTGGAACGGCTGCTGCCCTCGGTGCTCGAGGGCACCGGCCCGCGGTGGATCGGCGCGCTGGCCGACCTCGCGGTCGTCGCCTCGCGGACCGGTAGCCCGGCGGCGGCCGCCGCACTCTACGACGCCCTGCTGCCCTACCAGGGACGGCTGGTGGTGTGGGGCGGCGCCAACACCGTCACCGGACCCGTCGACGACTACCTGGGCCGCCTGGCGGCGCGCCTGGACCGGCCGGACGCCGCCCTCGGCCACCTGGACGCGGCAGCCGAGCTGTCCCGCCGTACCGGCGCCCTCCCCTGGCTCGCGCACATCCTGGCGGCACGGGCGGAGGTCCGCACCCGGCGCGACGGCCCGGGGGACCGGGAAAGGGCGGCGCAGGACGTGGCGCAGGCCCGGTCGATCGCGGAGCGGCTCGGCATGGACGGTCTCCTTTCCACCCTCCGCGCAGCCGGTCCGCCGGACGGCCGGTGGCGCTGGGTGCTCGACGGGCGCGACTGGCGACTGGAGGCCGGCGGCGAGACGGCCCGGGTGCCCGACGGGCGCGGACCCCGTTACCTGCGCACACTGCTGGCGGCGCCCGGCCAGGAGATCCCCGCGCTCGATCTCGTGGCCGGCGGCGCCGGGCTCGCGGCTCCGGCGGCCGATCCGCTGCTGGACGACACGGCACGCGCCTCCTACCGCCGACGGCTCGCCGTGCTCGACGACAGCCTCGACGCCGCCGACCGGGCCGGTGACGTGGACGCCGCCGCGGCCGTGCAGGCCGAGCGCCGGGCTCTCCTCGCCGAACTCCGGCGTGCGACCGGCCTCGGCGGCCGCCCCCGTGCCCACGGCGACGCGGCGGAGCGGGCCCGGGTCGGCGCCACGCGGGCGCTGTGGGGGACCGTCCGGCGCATCGAGGCCGCCGCGCCGCTCGCCGGTGCCCACCTGCGGGCGTCCCTGCGGACGGGCCGCCTCATGCGTTACCAGCCGGGCCCCGGCGGCCCCGGGCGCTGGCAGGTGTGACGCCGGTCACGAACGGATCGTTCCCCGCGGGGTTACGCCTCCTGTTGTGCACGGCACGCACCACTGGAAGGACACACCACATGAGCACCGGCGAAGCCCCTCTGACGTACGCGGGTCTGCGGGCGGAGCGCCGGGGCGAGCCGGACGGCCGACCGCCGCTCGTCCTGCTGCACGGCCTGAGCTACGACCGCCACCGGTGGGGCCCGCTCCTGCGGGAGCTGGAGGCCGCCGACCCGGGGCGGAGCGTCCTCGCCGTCGACCTGCCGGAACACGGGCAGTCGCCGCCGCTGGACCGGCACGGGCTGGACGACGTCGCAGCCGTCGTGCACCAGGCGGTCACCGAGGCGGGCCTGAACCGGCCGGTCGTGGTGGGGCACTCCATCGGTGGTGCCATCGCCACCGCCTACGCCGCGACCCACCCGGTGCGGGGCGTGGTCAACATCGACCAGCCGCTGCGCGTCGGCGGCTTCGCCGACCTGCTGCAGCGCAACGCGGACGTGCTGCGCGGCCCGGACCACGGCACGATCTGGAACGGCCTGCTCGGCCGCATGGGCATCGACGGCCTGCCGCCGGAGGCCCGCGCTCTCGCCCGGCCCGACGCGACGCCCGCGCGTGACCTACTGCTGGCCTACTGGGACGAGTTGCTGACCACACCGCCCGAGCTGCTGGAGGAGCGGAACGCCGCCCGCCTGGAGCGCATCGCGTCCCAGGACACGCCGTACCACTACGTCACCGGCGCCGAACCCGACCCGGACTACCTCACCTGGCTCCGCAAGGCCCTGCCCGGCGTCATGATCACCGTCCTCCCCGGCAGTGGCCATTTCCCGCACCTCGCCCACCCTGCGGAGGTCGCCCGGCTCCTGAAGTGAGGGCGGTGTGCGCCGCTCACCGAAGGCGCAGGTCAGCCGGGCATCCGGCGCCGCGCGAAGGCCGTGCCTGGCGGACCTGCTGGGGGCGCATCATGCTTTAAGTAACACATGGCCCCTAACCGTGTCGGATACCGACAGGGAGGCGATGGTCCGATGGCGAAGCTGCTCTTCGTTCTGACCGGGGCGTCGTACTGGACGCTCAAGGACGGCACCAGGCACGCGACGGGTTACTGGGCCGAGGAGTTCGCGGCCCCGTACAAGGCGCTCAGCGAGGCCGGCCACGAGATCACGGTCGCCACTCCGGGCGCGGTGATCCCGACCGTGGACATGATGAGCCTGCGTCCCGACATGGCCGGCAGCGCGCAGATCGCCCTCGACCTGGAGGAGATCATCCGCTCCGCGGAGGTGATGCGGCGGCCCATCCACCTGGCGAACGCCCGGGTGGAGGACTACGACGCCGTCTACTTCCCGGGCGGCCACGGGCCCATGGAGGACCTGTGCGTCGACCCCGACGCCGGCCGCCTGCTGACCGCGGCGCTCGCCTCCGGCAAGCCCCTCGCGGTCGTCTGCCACGCCCCCGCGGCGATGCTGGCGACCAGGATCCACGGCCAGTCCCCGTTCGCGGGCTACCGGGTCACGGCGTTCACCAATGAGGAGGAGGAGGCGGTCGGCCTCGCCAAGCGCGCGCGGTGGCTGGCGGAGTCCGAACTCATCGACATGGGTGTCGACTTCACCAAGGGCGAGATGTGGAAGCCCTACACGGTGGTGGACCGGAACCTGTTCACCGGCCAGAACCCCGCCTCCGCGGCCGTCCTGGCGGAACGCCTGCTCAAGGCGCTCTAGCGGGTGCGTGCCCGGCCCCTGCCGGGGGCCTTCTGATTGCGGCGGAGCCCAACGGGGCCCGGACCGGTGATCGTTGCCGGTCCGGGCCCCGTGATCCGGGAGCGCCGGTCCCTCGCTCGAAGCATTGAAGGCGACCGGTCGTCCGGGGGCGGGTCGCCGTGGAGCGGTAGGCGGACACGCCTTTGCCGCCTCGCCGCCCTGCCGCCATCCCGTGGCCGCCGCCCCGTCACGGAAGGCGGCAGGCTCTCCCCGTAGATTCGACATGCGAGTCCGCTGCGAGCGGGCGAACATCGACACCCTTCGAGCGGGTCTCCTCGATGCGACACGGAGGCTTGCGGCATGGAAAGGCTTCACCTGTGGCTGAGCTGTTCTACGACGACGATGCCGACCTGTCCGTCATCCAGGGCCGCAAGGTCGCGGTCATTGGCTACGGGAGCCAGGGGCACGCGCACGCGCTGTCGCTGCGCGACTCGGGTGTGGACGTGCGGGTCGGTCTGCACGAGGGCTCCACGTCCAAGGCGAAGGCCGAGGAGCAGGGCCTGCGCGTGGTGAGCCCTGCGGAGGCCGCGGCCGAGGCCGACGTCATCATGATCCTGGTCCCGGACCCGAT
>NZ_JARAVO010000328.1:0-8432 GCF_033792805.1 Streptomyces sp. PA03-1a | reverse complement strand
CGACAGATCGTCACGCTTGCGAGCGAAAGGGATCAAGGTCCGGCTTGTCCGTCGTGGTGCTGGGCAACTCTGCTTGCGGCGACGTCGCAGAGCCGGCGGTGCGGCCGGGCGGGGACGTCCGGGCGCGGGGCGCGACGGGCAGCGGGGGTCCGTCAGCCGGAGCGTAGGAAGCGGACGGCCGCCTCCCGGCGCGCCACGCACCGGGGAGGTGCGGCATCCGCCCGAACGGCGCCGTGGTGGCCACCCGGGCGGCGGCGCCGGCGGGGAGGACCGGTCCGCCGAGGTTGGCCGAAAGTCGTGCCGTAACGATTCCGCGCCCGCCGGGCCCGGGTTGTGGTGGCCGGGACGCGGGCGGGCGGTCAGCGGCGGCGGTTGTGGAGGTTTGTCGACAGATCGTCACGCTTGCGAGCGAAAGGGATCAAGGTCCGGCTTGTCCGTCGTGGTGCTGGGCAACTCTGCTTGCGGCGACGTCGCAGAGCCGGCGGAGCGGTCGGCCGGCCGCACCGCGCACCTCGTATCCACTCCTCGGAGGGAAACACATGGCAAGCATCCGTACCGCCCGAGTCGTGTCCGCCCTGGCCGCGCTGCCGCTCGCGGCGGCGCTGTTCGCCGGCACGGCGGTGGCCGACAACGGCGCCGTGGCGGGTGGCACGTCCAACGCGACCGTGGTGAGCAACAGCGGCGGCAACGTGGGCCGCGACAACTTCGGGACGGTGACGACGACGCAGCAGGCGGCGACCGGGGCGGGGGCCTCGAACCAGAACAGCACGGCCAGTGTGGTGGGTTCGGCCTTCACCACCATCAACCAGCCGACGTTCAGCATCCACTTCGGCCCCATGGGGTGAGCGGGCCGGTCCGCCGCCGGGGCGGGCCGGGGGGCTGAAGGGTCGACTGCGCGACGGCAACCTCACTGCCGTCGCGCAGTCACGTCCGGCGTTGTCCACAGCCTGTGGACAACGCCTTCCGTCCGGGCGTCTTGACAGCGGTGCCGCTTCCTCGCCAATCTGACGATCAGTCAGAAACTGGGGGCGGTGGCGGCGACGATGACGACCGACGACCTGTACGAGCGGCTGGTGACGTACGAGGGGCGCCCCGCCGCCGTCGCGGGCGAGGGCAAGGACCCCGTGAACCGGCCTATGATCAGGCACTGGTGCGAGGCGCTGGGCCATCCCGTCCCGCAGGACGGCACGGCACCCGCCCCCATGCTCCAGGTGTGGACCATGCGCGGGCTCCCCGGGCCGGGAGACGTCGCCGGGGCCGGCCGCGCCGGCGCCTACGACGAACTGCTCGCGCTGCTCGACGAGGCCGGCTGCACCGCGGTCGTCGCCACCGACTGCGAGCAGGAGTACCTGCGGCCGCTGCGCCCCGGCGAGCGGATCACCTTCGACGCGGTGATCGAATCCGTGTCGCCGCGCAAGACCACCCGCCTCGGCAGCGGCCACTTCGTCACCACGCGCATGGACGTCAGGGCGGACGGCGAACTCGCCGGCCGCCACCGCTTCCGCATCCTCAAGTACGCACCCGCGCCGGCGCCGGGCGGGCGGCCGCGACGGCCCCGCCCGGTCGTCAACCGGGACAACGCCGGGTACTGGGAGGGCGTCGGGCGGCACGAGTTGCTCATCCAACGCTGCTCCTCCTGCGGAACCCTGAGGCTGCCGTGGCTCCCCGGCTGCAACAGCTGCGGCTCCGACGCCTGGGACACGGTACCGGCCTGCGGGCGCGGCACCGTCTTCAGCCGCGTCGTCGTGCACCACCCGCCGTTCCCCGCCTTCGACCCGCCGTACGCGGTCGCCCTGGTCGAACTGGCCGAAGGGGTCCGCCTGCTCGGCGGCGTGGTCGGCGTGCCGTACGAGAAGGTGCGCATCGGCATGCCGGTGACGCTCGAATTCCGGCAGGCCGACGGGGAGCCGGCCGTGCCCGTCTTCCGCGCGGAGGTGTGAGATGACCGGACCGGGGGCGCGGGCGGGCGACGTCCTGCCGGAGCTTCGGATCCCCGTCACGCGGACGCTGGTCGTCGCCGGGGCGATCGCCACCCGCGACTTCCAGGACGTGCACCACGACCCCGACGCGGCGCGGGCCAAGGGCTCGCCGGACGTCTTCCTGAACATCCTCACCACGGGCGGGCTCGTCGGCCGGTACCTCGCCGGGCACTTCGGTCCTTCGGCGGTGCTCCGCTCACTGCGCGTACGGCTGGGCGCACCGGCGCACCCCGGCGACGAGCTGGTGCTCACCGGGAGCGTCACGGCGGTACGCGGCACGGAGGCGACGGTCGAGGTCATCGGCGCGGTCGGGCGGGGGCGGCACGTCACGGGCACCGCGGTGCTGGAGGTGGGGGGCGGATGAGCGTACGCCGGCGCGACGGCCTGGGCGGACGGGCCGCGATCGCGGGGATCGGCGCGACGGAGTTCTCCAAGGACTCCGGGCGCAGCGAACTGAAGCTCGCCGTGGAGGCCGTGCGCGCGGCGGTCGAGGACGCCGGGCTGACGCCGGACGACGTCGACGGCATGGTCACCTTCACGATGGACACCAGCCCGGAGATCACCGTCGCCCAGGCGGCCGGCATCGGTGAACTCGGCTTCTTCTCCCGGATCCACTACGGGGGCGGGGCGGCCTGCGCCACCGTGCAGCAGGCCGCGATGGCCGTCGCGACCGGCGTCGCGGACGTCGTCGTCTGCTACCGGGCCTTCAACGAGCGCTCGGGCCGCCGCTTCGGCTCCGGCGTCCAGCAGCGCGAACCCTCGGCGGAGGGCGCGGCGCTCGGCGTCAACCTGCCGTCCGGGCTGCTCACCCCCGCGTCCTGGGTCGCCATGTCGGCACAGCGCTATCTCCACACGTACGGGCTCGAACCAGAGGTTTTCGGTCATGTCGCCGTCGCCGGGCGCCGGCACGCCGCGACCAACCCGGCCGCGTACTTCCACCGCCGGCCCATCACCCTGGCCGACCACGCCGCGTCGCGGTGGATCGTCGAGCCGCTGCGCCTGCTCGACTGCTGCCAGGAGACCGACGGGGGTCAGGCCCTGGTCGTCACCTCCGCCGAGCGCGCCCGGGACCTGCGGCACCCGCCCGCGGTGATCAGGGCGGCCGCCCAGGGCGCGGGGCGCGGCCAGGAGCAGATGACCGGCTACTACCGGCCGGACCAGGACCTGTGCGGGCTCCCCGAGTCGGCGGTCGTGGCCCGCCAGTTGTGGCGGACCTCCGGCCTACGGCCGCAGGACGTCGACACCGCCGTGCTCTACGACCACTTCACCCCCTTCGTCCTGATGCAGCTGGAGGAGTACGGATTCTGCGGGCGCGGAGAGGCGGCCGCCTTCGCCGCCGACGGCGGTCTGGAACGGGGCGGGAGGCTGCCCGTCAACACCCACGGCGGGCAGCTCGGCGAGGCGTACCTGCACGGCATGAACGGCATCGCCGAGGCGGTGCGGCAGGTGCGCGGCACCAGCGTCAACCAGGTCCCCGGCGCGGCCCACGTCCTCGTCACGGCCGGTACGGGGGTGCCGACCTCGGGACTGCTGCTGGGCGCGGCGGACTGAGCCGGCCCCGGCACCGGCGGCCCATCCGGGGCCGGGCGTTGCTGCGTACGGCTGACAGCGGGGCGTGGCTGCCCCGTTCGCGGGCAGCCGCCTGCGTTCACTCGACCCATGCGCGAACACAAGCCGATCATCCGACACGGGGCGATCGTGGCGATGGTGCTGGCCTGCCTCCTGGCCGGTCCCACCGCGGCCGAGGCCGTCGTGCCGCGTCCCGCCGCGCCGGTCGCCAAGCCGGCCTCGGTGACGGCTGCCACGCCGGGCGCGGTCCGGACGTACCTGCCCGCCCGGCCCGCCCGGGCGCCCGGTGACGGCGGTGACGACGACCCGTTCGGCTTCGCCGACACGGGTCTCCTCGACGGCCTGGACCTCCCCTACGGCCTCGGCGGTGAGGAACGCGCCCCGTCCGGGGCCGGCCCGGCCCGCGTCTACCGCGGCTACGGCTTCGACACCTGCCGCACGCCGCCGCTGTCCACGATGCGGGCCTGGCTGCGCTCCAAGTACCGCGCCGTCGGCGTCTACTACGGCGGCCGCGCCCGTGCCTGCAGCACCCAGCGGCACCTCAACCGCACCTGGGTGCGCTCGGTGCACCGCATGGGCTGGCGCATCCTGCCGATCTACGTCGGCTCGCAGTCGCCCTGCGTACGCGGCAGACATCTGCGCAACCACCGGATGAGCACCGACGACCCCTGGGGCCAGGGCGCGAGCGAGGGCTGGGACGCCGTGCGCAGGGCCGCCGCCCTCGGCTTCGAGGAGGGCAGCGCGCTCTACCTCGACATGGAGGCGTACAACGTCAAGCGGTCCCGCTGCGCCGACCAGACCCTCGACTTCATCCGGGCCTGGGACCGCGAGGTCGACGACGCCGGCTACCTGCCGGGCCTCTACAGCAGTTCGGAGTCCGGCATCCGGCACGTCGAGCGGGCCCGCCGGGAGGGCTACGACGACCTGCCGCGCGCCGTCTGGTTCGCCCGCTGGCAGGGCAAGCCCGCGGTGCGCGGCGAACCCGTCCTCGGCCGGGACGCCTGGCATCCGCACGGGCGCATCCACCAGTACTCGGGCAGCGTGCGCGAGAAGCACGGCGGCCGGCGGCTGGCGATCGACCGCAACCGGCTGGACGGGCCGGTGGCCGTCGTCGGATGACGCGGCGGGCGGCCGCGAGGACGCCGCCCCTGCGGGGCGACCCGTAGGGGCGGCGGGTGCCGCCTCAGCCCTCCGGAGGTGGGGCGGGCCCCCGCCCTACGACTTCAGGGTGACCCCGCTTCGGCACCTGCGGCGGATCCCCCGCACCCGGACCGGCTCCTAGCGTGGAGCCATGACGACGCCCGTGTGCACCAGCGCCTCGCAGGCCCAGTTCACCCGCTACGTCCGGGCCAAGGGCCCGGCGCTGCTGCGGACCGCGCGCTCGCTCACCGCCAACCCCTGCGACGCCGAGGACCTGCTGCAGACCGCCCTGACCAAGACCTACCTGGCGTGGGACCGGATAGACGACCACCGGGCGCTGGACGGCTACGTGCGCCGCACGCTGGTCAACACCCGCACCTCGCAGTGGCGCAGGCGCCGCGTGGAGGAGTACGCCACCGACGAGCTCCCCGAGCCGCACGGCCACGCCGTGACCGGCCCCGACGAGGCCGAGCAGCAGGCCCAGCGCGACGCGTTGCTGCGCGCGATCGCCCGGCTGCCGGCCCGCCAGCGGGCGATGGTCGTCCTCAGGTACTACGAGGACATGAGCGAGGTGCAGACCGCCGAGGCGCTCGGGGTGTCGGTCGGCACGGTCAAGAGCGCGGTGTCGCGCGCCCTGGGCAAACTCCGCGAGGACCCCGAATTGCGCCTGGGGTAGTGACATACCGCTCGGTATGCCAGCAGAATCTCAGCACCCACCTACCCACGCGTAGCCGCTTCAACGAGGAGGCGCCCGGTGCTGAGCACAATGCAGGATGTTCCCCTGCTGGTGTCACGGATCCTGACCCACGGCTCGACCGTGCACGGCCGGTCGCAGGTCACGACCTGGACCGGCGAAGGCGAGCCGCAGCGCCGCTCGTTCGCCGAGATCGGGGCCCGCGCCGCCCGCCTCGCGCACGCGCTGCGCGACGAGCTCGGCGTCCAGCGCGACGACCGCGTAGCGACCCTGATGTGGAACAACGCGGAGCACGTCGAGGCGTACTTCGCGATCCCCTCCATGGGCGCGATCCTCCACACGCTCAACCTCCGGCTCCCCGCCGAGCAGCTGGTCTTCATCGCCAACCACGCCGCCGACCGCGTGGTCCTGGTCAACGGCACCTTGATACCGCTGCTGGCACCGCTGCTGCCGGCCATGGAGTCGGTCGAGCACGTGGTCGTCGTCGGCCCCGGCGACACCTCGCCGCTGGAGGGCTGCCGTCCCGCCCTGCACACGTACGAGTCCCTCATCGAGGGCCGCCCGGACCGCTACGACTGGCCCGAGCTGGACGAGCGTTCCGCGGCCGCCATGTGCTACACCTCCGGCACCACCGGCGACCCCAAGGGCGTGCTGTTCTCGCACCGTTCGATCTACCTGCACTCCCTGCAGGTCAACATGGCCGAGTCGATGGGCCTGACCGACGCCGACACCACCCTGGTCGTCGTGCCCCAGTTCCACGTCAACGCCTGGGGCCTGCCGCACGCCACCTTCATGACCGGCATCAACATGCTGATGCCGGACCGCTTCCTGCAGCCCGGCCCGCTCGCCGAGATGATCGAGGGCGAGCGTCCCACGCACGCCGCCGCCGTCCCCACCATCTGGCAGGGCCTGCTCGCCGAACTCGCCGCCAAGCCCCGTGACATCACCAGCATGCGGCACGTCACCATCGGCGGCTCCGCCTGCCCGCCCTCCCTGATGGAGGCGTACGACAAGCTCGGCGTCCGCCTCCTCCACGCGTGGGGGATGACCGAGACCTCCCCGCTGGGCACCATGGCCCACCCGCCGGCCGGCCTCACCGAGGAGGAGGAGTGGCCGTACCGGATCACCCAGGGCCGCTTCCCCGCCTCCGTGGAGGCCCGGCTGGTCGGCCCGTCCGGCGAGGTGCTGCCCTGGGACGGCGAGTCCGCGGGCGAACTGGAGGTCCGCGGGCCGTGGATCGCCGCGGCCTACTACGGCGGCGCCGACGCCGAAGCGCTCCTCCCCGAGGACAAGTTCAGCCCCGACGGCTGGCTGCGCACCGGCGATGTCGGCACCATCACCCACGACGGCTACCTGACGCTGACCGACCGCGCCAAGGACGTCATCAAGTCGGGCGGCGAGTGGATCTCCTCGGTCGAGCTGGAGAACGCCATCATGGCCCACCCGGCCGTCGCCGAGGCCGCGGTGGTGGCCGTACCCGACGAGCGCTGGGGCGAGCGGCCGCTCGCCACGGTCGTCCTCAAGGACGGCACCACGGTCGGCTACGAGGAACTGCGCGCCTTCCTCGGCGAGAGCGTCGCCCGCTGGCAGCTGCCCGAGCGCTGGGCCGTCATCCCGGCGGTGCCGAAGACCTCGGTCGGCAAGTTCGACAAGAAGGTGATCCGCCGCCAGTACGCGGCGGGAGAACTGGACGTCACCAAGCTCGTCTGACGACGCGCCACGCGTGCGCCGGGCCCCGGGGGGGGCGCACCCCCGGGGCCCGGCGCACGTCGTGCGGTGGGCCCTCAGGAGCCGATCTTTCCCAGCATGTCGACGATGCGCCCCTGGACGTCCGTGCTGGTCGACCGCTCCGCGAGGAAGAGGACCGTCTCGCCGGACGCCAGCCGCGGCAGCTCCGCAGGGTCGATGTCGACCGCGGTGTAGACGACCATCGGCGTGCGTTCCAGCCTGCCGTTCGCCCGCAGCCAGTCGATGATGCCCTGGCGCCTGCGGCGGATGAGCATCAGGTCCATCACCACGAGGTTGGGGTGCATCTGCGCGGCGAGCGTCATCGCGTCCGCCTCCGACTGGGCGTGCGCGACGTGCATCCCGCGCCGTTCCAGCGTGGCGGTGAAGGCCTGGGCGATCGGCGTGTGGGCCTCGATCAGCAGCACCCGCGGCGGGTGCTGCTCGCTGTCGCGCGGGGCCAGCGCCTTGAGCAGCACGGCGGGATCGGCTCCGTACGCGGCCTCGCGGGTGGCCTGGCCGAGCCCGGCCGTGACGAGGACGGGCACCTCGGCCTGCGCCGCAGCCTGGCGCAGCGACTGCAGCGCCGTACGGGTGATCGGCCCGGTCAGCGGGTCCACGAAGAGCGCGGCGGGCGGATCGGAGACCTGGGCGTCGACCTCCTCGCGCGAGCGGACGATGACCGGGCGGTAGCCGCGGTCCGTCAGCGCCTGGCGGGTGGAGACGTCCGGCTCCGGCCAGACCAGCAGCCGGCGCGGCTCGTCCAGCACGGCCCCGGGCTCGGGGCCGGTCTCCTCCGTGACGTCGACGGCGCCGTTGGGGCCGTCGAGCGGCTCGGGACCCTCGGTGGCCTCCGTGGGAGCGCCTATGGCGTACGCCCGGCCGGGGGTCTCCGTGCCGTTCACGGCCGCGGGTGCCACGGCCTTGGGTGCATCGGGTTCCGCGGGGGTGGCGAGCTTGCGCCGGCGCCCGGAGCCGCTCGACGGCTGGGCGACCTGCTCGTTGATCTGCTGGGCGAAGGCGACGCCCTGGCCGAGGGTGCGCACGCTGATGGCCCGGCCCTGCGTACCGCCGTCGCTCGGCATGGACGACGGCTGGGGCTGCACCGGCGCCGGTGCCGGTGCCTGCGGCGGGACCATGGGCTGCGGCTGCGGCGGCACCACGGGCTGTGGCTCCGGAGAGCGCTGCGTCTGCTCGGGGATCATCGGCGGCTCGACGGCCGGCGGTTCCGGCAGCGGCGCCGGGGTGGGCGGGGGAAGCCGCCGCGGGTCGACGATCGCCGACGGGCGCGGGGTGCTCTCCACGATGCCGCGCGGGCGCCGGGC
>NZ_JARAVO010000327.1:0-8516 GCF_033792805.1 Streptomyces sp. PA03-1a | reverse complement strand
CCCCCGGCACCCCCCGCCCCACCGGTCGGCACCGGCAAGATCAACCTGGACAAGGGCCGGGTCAACCTCCAGAAGAATCAGACGGTCTCCCTGGTCAAGGGCGGCAAGCCGCTGATGACCTCGGTCCGCATGGGCCTCGGCTGGGAGCCCGCCTACCGCGGCAAGGACATCGACCTGGACGCCTCGGTCATCGCGTACGGGCCGCAGCGCAACCACATCGAGTCCTGCTACTTCGGCCGGCTCACCATCCTGGGCGGGGCGATCCAGCACTCCGGTGACAACCTCACCGGCGAGGGCGCGGGCGACGACGAGGTCATCACCGTCCACCTCGGCGGGCTGCCGCCCGAGGTCACCGGACTGGTCTTCACGGTGAACTCCTTCTCCGGCCAGAAGTTCAACCAGGTGGCCAAGGCCTACTGCCGCCTGCTGGACGGCACGACGGGCGAGGAGCTGGTGCGCTTCGACCTCACCGGCGCCGAGCCCCGCACGGGCGTGATGATGGCCAAGTTCGTCCGCCAGTTCTCCGGCGAGTGGGAGATGACGGCGCTGGGCGACTTCGTCGACTCCCGCACCGTGAAGGGCATGGTCAAGCCCGCCGCGCAGGCGCTCTGAGCGACGCGGGTGCGCCCGGTGGTCCGTGCGGGGCACGGACCACCGGGCGCGGGTGGTGCGGTCGGAGCTCAGCAGGCGCCGCCGTGGCCCTGGCGGCGCCACGGTCCGGTGATGGCCAGCATGATGCCCGGCACCTGGATGTTGGCGAACAGCGTCCTGCCGTCGGGCGAGAAGGTCACACCGGTGAACTCGCTGTACTCCGGCTCCTGCGCGGTGCCGATGTTCAGCTCGTTGCGGGCGATCGGGTAGGTGCGGCCGTCGCCGAGCGCGCCGAACAGGTGCTGCTGGCCCTCGCCGTCCTCGGCGATGACGAGGCCGCCGTAGGGCGAGACGGTGATGTTGTCCGGGCCGTCGAAGGCGCCGTCGACCGACGGGTCGGGGTTGACGCCCAGGAGGACCTTGAGGGTCAGGGTGCGGCGCTTGGGGTCGTAGAACCACACGGCACCGTCGTGGGCCGCGCCCGGGCTCTCCTCGCGGGCGTAGGAGGAGACGACGTACACGCCGCCGTCGCCCCACCACATGCCCTCCAGCTTGCGGGCCCGGGTGACCTCGCCGGCCGCGAACTGCTTGCGGACGGAGGTGGTGGCGGCGTCCCGGTCCGGGACGTCCACCCAGTCCACGCCGTAGACCGTGCCGATCTTCGTGGCACGGGACAGGTCGTCGACGAACCTGCCGCCGGAGTCGAAGCACTTGAAGGCCTGCAGCACACCCGCGTCGGCCTTGAGGGCGCGCAGCTTGCCGCGGCCGTGGTGGAAGCCGGCCGGCGGGGTCCAGCGGAAGAACAGGCCGTTGGGGTTGGAGGCGTCCTCGGTGAGGAAGAGGTGGCCGCGCTTGGGGTCGACGACGACCGCCTCGTGCGCGTAGCGGCCCAGGGCCTTGATCGGCTTGGGGTCGCGGTTGGCCTTGCGGTCGTACGGGTCGACCTCGAAGACGTAGCCGTGGTCCTTCAGGAAGCCGTTCTTGCCGGCCTTGTCCTCGGTCTCCTCGCAGGTCAGCCAGGTGCCCCAGGGGGTGCGGCCGCCCGCGCAGTTGGTGACCGTGCCGGCCACGCCGACCCACTCCACGACGTGGCCGCCGTGCTGGGCGACCTCGACGATGGTCACGCCGCCGGCCGCGCCGGAGTCGTAGACCAGGCCCTCGGTCAGCGGGACCGGGTGCGGCCAGTCGGCGCGGGCGCCGGCCAGCTCGTGGTTGTTGGCGAGCAGCGTGGCGCCGCGCAGGCCCTCGAAGGTCGCGGTGCCGTCGTGGTTGGAGGGGGTCGACTCGCCGGACTCCAGCTTGGTGACGCCGGTCCTGGTGATGACGCGGTACGAGAAGCCCTTGGGCAGGGCCAGAATGCCCTTGGGGTCCTTGATCAGCTCGCCGTAACCCAGCTGGCCGTGGTGCCGGGACGCCCCGGCCTCCGCGGCGGTCGCCGGGGCCTCGGCGGCGAGGGCACCCGGTGCGGTCGCGAGGACGTCGACGGTTCCGGCCAGCGCGACTCCGGCGCCGGTGATCGCCGTGCGCTTGGCGAAGTCTCTACGGGTGAGCGGCATCGTTGTCTCCTGGGGCCACGAGGTCACTGCTCTGCCGCAGTCACGCTCCCGCCCCGTGGCGAACGGGAGTTGAACTGAGCGGGACATTCCGACGCCCATTCCCTGAGGCGTTCGGGCCTCCTCCGCGCCCCGTTCCGCGCCGCGGCAGGCGGCTCAGGGCGCCGTGGGTCCCGCCGAACGGGCCTTGAACGCGGCCTTGCGCGCCTCCTTGGCCAGCCGCTTGTCGGGGTGGATGCGGCCCATGGCCTCCAGGACGTCGGCGGTCGCCGGGTGGTCCACCCGCCAGGCCGCGGTGAAGAACCCGTCATGCCGGGCGACGAGGTCGGTGACCAGCTCGCGCAGCAACTCGGGGTCGTCGTCGGCGTCGAGCTGGGCGGCGATGGTGTCGACCGTGAGCCAGAAGATCATGTCCTCGTCGGGCGCGGGGACGTCCGCCGCCTCGCGTTCGGTCAGCCAGACCCGGGCCAGTCCGCCGAGCTGGCGGTCGGGCAGGACCTCGCGCAGGGCCGGCTCGGCCTCGTCGCCGAGCAGGCTCAGGGTCTGCTGGGCGACCAGCCGGCGGCCGGGTGCGTTGCGGTCCTCGCCGCGCGCCGCCTCCAGCAGCTCACGGGCCGCGTCGTACGGCTTGCGGTTGCCGAGCCACGCGTCGGCCTCCCGGCGGGCGATCTGGTCCGGGTACCGGAACAGCGCCTCCAGGAGGGCGGCGGCGGGCTCCCCGGCCAGGTCACCGGCGACCGGGGCGTGCAGGCCGGCCTCGACCATCCGGGACCGCACGCCGTACGCGCCGAGCGGGGTCAGCCGCACCAGGCCGTACCGGGAGACCTCATCGGGCCCGATCTCCTGCGGGAAGGCCACCGTCCCCTCGGCGGGACCGGCGTCCTCGGACTCGGCCTCCTCGATCAGCGCCTCGTCCAGCGGCTGGTACTCCAGCAGCCCGGTGGTCGTGAGCAGCCGGAAGTGCTCGTCGAGGCGCATCATCACCTCGGTGACGTCCTCCAGCAGGGCGTCGCTCGGCTCCTCCACGTCCTCGGGGACGACGAGGGAGGCGGCCAGGACCGGCAGCGGCACGGCGTCCTTGGCGTCGCCGCCGGAGTCCTCCATGACGGTGAAGAGGTACAGGTTGGCGAGCGCGCCGTCGAGGAACTCGGCCTCCTCCTCCGGGTCCCAGTCCAGGGTGCTCAGGTCGACCTCCCCGTCCGGGCCCAGTTCCTCCAGCAGGCCGTCCAGGTCGGGGGTCGCGGCCTCGGCCAGCGCCGTGTCCAGTGCGGCGAGCCACAGCTCCAGCACCTCGCGGGGCTCGCCCGTGTCCAGCCGCGTCAGCGCCTCGCCGGGCACGGCGCGCCCCGCGGGCTCGTCCAGGGCCACGCTCGGGGCGCCGCCCTCCTCGTCCTCGTCCGCGGTGTCCGCGATGTCCAGGTCGACGAGGCCCGCGTCCACGGCCACGCCCCAGGCCTGGGTCGTCTCTGCCGGGCCGTCCGGCTGCTCCTCCAGACCCAGCTCGCGGACCGCGCGCGGGACGTCCTCGGCGGTCAGCTCCCCCATCGCGTCCACGGTCACGTGCGGCGCGCACCAGCGCGCCAGCCGTACCGCGCGGTCGAGGAGCGGTACGGCGAGTGCGAGCCGCGCCAGCTCCTCCTCGGGCAGCAGCCTCACCGGCGGCAGGTCGAGGCGGTCAGCGGCCATGGCGGGATCTCCAATGCAGCGGTGTCCGGGGGCGCGTGAGCGCGCAGCACCAGCCTAGACGTGCGGGCGCCCGGCGGGTGCGCTTCGGCCTCCCGTCACCCGTCGTTACCGCAACGGACGCGCGAGGCGGCGGCATTGGCGCGCGTCGGCGGACCCCGGAGGGCGACCACGGCGGCTCCACCCGTCAGCGGTGTCACTTCCGCCCCACCGCCGTGGCCGGGCACCGGTGCGCACGTCCCGGAGCCCGCGCCACACGGCGCGCACCGGTGCGCGCCGTGGCGTACGGCGGGGCCCCTCGCGCCCCACGGGGTGGGGCGGGGTCGGGCGCCGGGCACCTGACATGGTCCCCGCCATGACGACGAGCGGGGCGGAGCCGACGCAGGAGGCGCTCGACCGGCACGTGCGGAGGTTCTTCGCGGGCCACCCGGTGGGCACGGCCGACCACGACCTGGGCGACGGACGGCGCGGCACGGTCCCCGGGCTGCGCGTCCTGGAGGTGGGCCCGGGCCCCCGCGGCGGCTACTGGACCTACGTCACGGCCGGTCGCGGGTCACGGGCCGACCGCGACGGCCACCGCCTGGAGTTCGTGCTGACCGCCCCGGTCCGCGACCCCCGCTTCGCCGACCTGGTCGCCATGACCGCCCACCACCAGCGCGGTCCCCGGCCGCATCCGCTCGACGTGGGCCACAGCCTTCCGGTCGGCGAGCCCTGGGTCCCCGGTTCGGCCTGCGACCACATCCTGGTCAGCCTCCCGTATCTGTACGGCCCCGATCTGGAGGTGTGCCGGCTGCCGGACGGCCACGCCCGTCTGCTGTGGCTGCTGCCGGTGACCGCGTCCGAGATCGCCTTCCGCCGGCCCTGCACCGGGCGCCGGTCGTCTGAGCCGGGTCGCTCCGCGGGCACGGCCGTGGTCAGCCCTGCGAGAGGAAGTCCTCCAGGGCCTCCAGCCAGGCGTCCGGCTGGTCGACGTGGGCCATGTGCCCCGCCTCCTCGATCACCGCGGCCCGCGCGGACGGGAGGAGCCGCAGCGTGGGTGCGACCAGACCGGCCGGGAAGGTCATGTCCTGCCGCCCGTGCAGCAGCAGCACGGGCACGCCGAGCGCCGCGAGCCGCCCGGGGTCGCCGGGGCGGCGCGGCCCCGGCAGCGTCCCGGCCTGCCAGGGGCGCAGCCACTCCCCGGTGAAGCGGACGCCGCGCAGGACGTCGAGGTAACCCGGCAGGGCCTCCTCCCGCCACACGTTCGCCCGTGCGGAGGCCACGGCGGCCGCACGTGTGAGGGCCGCTCCGGACAACGAGCGGTCGGACCACACCGCGGCCTCCGCCGCCAGCCGCTCCTCGCGCTCCGGCCAGCCGTCGAAGGCGTCCGGCGGCACCGGCAGGACACTGCTCGACGCGATCACCAGGCGTCGTACACGCCCGGGCGCGGCCAGGGCGAGGCGCTGCGCGATCAGCCCTCCGTACGAGAAGCCGAGGACGTCCGTCCGCCCGATCCCCAGGGCGTCCAGCAGCCGCACGAGGTCGGCGGTGGCCGCGTCCGGCGTGTAGTGGCCGTCGGCGAGCCCGCGCGTGGAGCGCCCGCAGCCGCGCAGGTCCGGGAGGACGATCCGGCGGTGCCCGGCGAGCCGGTCCAGGGGCCGGCGCAGATAGGTGTGGTCCCAGTCGGGTCCGCCGTGCACCACCAGCAGCGGCGGCCCGGGCGGACGGCCCGCCCGGGCGACGAACAACTCCACCGCCGGGTCGTCCGAGACCGGCACCAGGATCTCCTCGAACACGGGGGCCAGTATGACGATCCGACAACGTCCCTAGGATGGCCGGGTGACGACGGACACCGCTACGCCGGACCGCACCGAAGACGCCGCCGGCGGCCCCCGGGCGGCGACCGCCGCCGACTGGCCGCTGCGACTGCGCCGGTTCGGCCACAGCCCACGCCCCCGGACCGACACGCGCGAGCGGCTGGTCCCGCCCTTCCCCGAACCGGGCACCCGAACATGGCAGGCCCTGGGCCTGGGTCCGGCGCGGGCGCACCGCGCCGCACGGGCCATGGGCTGGCTCGGCCCCGCCCTGGTCGCCGTCCTCGCCGGAGTGCTGCGCTTCGTGGACCTCGGCAGCCCGCGCGCCATCGTCTTCGACGAGACGTTCTACGCCAAGGACTCCTGGTCCCTGCTCCGGCTCGGCTACGAGGGCACCTGGCCCGACCGCAAGGTCTCCGACCCGCAGATCCTGGGGGACCCCCAGGTCATCCCGCTCTCCGGGACCGGCCACTTCATGGCGCACCCGCCGATGGGCAAGTGGGTGATCGCCCTCGGCGAGTGGATGTTCGGCCTGAACCCGCTCGGCTGGCGTTTCATGGCGGCCGTGCTCGGCACGCTGTCGGTGCTGATGCTGTGCCGCATCGGCCGCCGGCTGTTCCGCTCGACGGCACTGGGCTGCCTCGCGGGCGGCCTGATGGCGGTGGACGGGCTGCACTTCGTGATGAGCCGGGTCGCCCTCCTCGACGTGGTCGTCATGTTCTTCGTGCTGGCGGCGTTCGGCTGCCTGCTGATCGACCGCGACCGCGCGCGGGCCCGGCTCGCGGCGGCCCTCCCGGTGGACCCCGACGGCTTCGCCGGGCCCGACGCGGTCACCGGCGCCCGCGCGGGAACAGGCCCGCGGCCCTGGCGGCTCGCGGCCGGCGCGCTCCTGGGCCTGGCCTCCGCCGTCAAGTGGAACGGCCTGTACTACCTGGCGTTCTTCCTGCTGATGACCGTGCTCTGGGACGTCGGCGCCCGCCGTCTGGCCGGGGCCCGCCGCCCCCGCCGCGCGGTGCTCCGCCGCGACCTCGGCTGGTCCTTCCTGTCCCTCGTCCCGGTCGCCCTGGTCACGTACCTGGTGACCTGGACCGGCTGGTTCCTCAGCGACGACGGCTACGGCCGGGACTGGGCCGACGGGCGCGGCGGCACGTGGTCCTGGATCCCGGCGCCGCTGCGCAGCCTGTGGCACTACGAGTACGCGGTCTACCAGTTCAACGTCGGCCTGGAGGACCCGCACCCGTACCAGTCCAACCCGTGGAGCTGGCTGGTGCTGGGCCGCCCGGTGTCCTTCTTCTACGAGTCCCCCAAGACGGGGCAGGACGGCTGCGGCGCCGCCAACTGCTCGCGGGAGATCCTCGCCCTCGGCACGCCGCTGCTGTGGTGGGCGGCCTGCTTCGCCCTCGTCTACCTGCTCTACCGCTGGGCGCTGCGCCGTGACTGGCGCGCCGGCGCCCTCCTGTGCGCGGTCGCCGCGGGCTACCTCCCGTGGTTCCACTACCAGAACCGCACCATCTTCTCCTTCTACGCCGTCGTCTTCCTCCCCTACCTCTGCCTGGCCCTCGCCATGACGCTCGGCGCGCTCCTCGGACGGCCCGGCGCCGGCGAACGCCGCCGCACCTACGGGGCGGTGGCCGCGGGCGTCCTCGTCCTGCTGATCGTCTGGAACTTCCTCTACTTCTTCCCGATCTACACAGGGCGGACGATCCCGTACGACGACTGGCACGCCCGGATGTGGCTGAACACCTGGATCTGACCCGGCCGCCCGGGGCCGGGATACCATGCCCGCCCGTCCAGGTAGCCCCGTCCGGAGGTGTGCGATGGCACGTCCCGTCTTCCCCGAGGCCCCCGTCCCGCCCGGTGAACTGGACCGCGCACTGCGGCCGTTCGGCACCTCGACGATGCTGCCCGGCGAGGCGTACACCTCGGCCGCCGTCCTCGACTGGGAGCGGCGGCACCTGTTCGCCGGCACCTGGTGCTGCCTCGGCCGCGCCGACGACCTGTTCACCGGGCCGGACGGGACCGCCGTCACGCAGCGCGCCCTGGTCGTGGGCGACGTCCCGGTCCTGCTCACACGCTCCGGGGACGGCGGCGCCGTCCGCGCGTTCGCCAACACCTGCCGGCACCGGGCCCACGAACTCCTGCCCGAGGGCGGCACGGGCACCCGGGAGATCGTCCCGTGCCCCTACCACGCCTGGGCGTACGGCCTGGACGGTGCGTTGCGCAGGGCGCCCGGCTTCCAGGACGTGCCCTCCTTCGACCGCCGGGACCACGGGCTGGCCGAACTGCCCGCCGTCGAGTGGCACGGCTGGGTCATGGCCAACGCGACCGGCGGCGCGGCACCGTTCGCCGAGCACCTTGGCGGGATGGGCCCGCTGGTCGACCCGTACGCCCCCGGGGAGCTGAAGGCAGCCGAGCGGCACGCGTACACGGTCCGCGCGAACTGGAAGGTGATCGCCGAGAACTACCACGAGTGCTACCACTGCCCGCTGATCCACCCCGAGCTGTGCGCCGTGTCCCCGCCGGCCAGCGGCGACAACTACGACCTCCCCGGCGCATGGGTGGGTGGGGCGATGGACCTGCGGGACGGCGCGGAGACGATGTCCCTGACCGGCCGGTCCCGGGGGACCTTCATCGACGGCACGGACCGGCGCCGCGTGCTGTACCTCGGCCTCTTCCCGAACCTGCTGCTCTCCCTGCACCCCGACTACGTGATGACCCATCTGCTCGTCCCGGAAGCCCCGGACCTCACCCGGGTCACCTGCACCTGGTACGTACCCCAGGGCGTGGCCGACGCCTCGTACGCCGTGGAGTTCTGGGACCGCACGAACCGGCAGGACTGGGCCGCCTGCGAGTCGGTGCAGCGCGGCCTGGCCTCCCCGCACTACCGCCCCGGCCC
>NZ_JARAVO010000326.1:0-8542 GCF_033792805.1 Streptomyces sp. PA03-1a | reverse complement strand
CGTACGGGGTGTCCGTCGTGGGTGCCGCGGTCGGGGACGGGGTGGACGCCGGCGGCGTGGGGTCCGGCGTCTGCGTCGGGGGCGGCGTGGTCTTCACCGGCTTGGGCTTCTTGGCCTTGGTCTTCACCTTCGCCTTGGCCGGGGCCGCCCCCTTCGACGGAGTCGCGCCGGTGCCCTTCGTCTCCTTCGCCTCCGGTGCCGCGTCACGCCGGCCGCTGTCGGCGTCGACCAGGCCGTGCTCCGGCTGCTCGGACGCGCTCGGCAGGATCGAGGTGACGTGGACCTTGGACGAGCCGGACGCGCGGTCCGCCCCGGTGCCGTCCGAGCCCGACTGCTGGAGCGCCCACGCGGTGCCGCCGAAGGCCGCGGCGGAGGCGACAGCCGCGGCGGACAGCTTGAGCCGCAGGGAACGCCCGCGGCGGTGCTTGGCCTGGTTGCGCATGTGAGACGAGGACCCTTTCAGCTAGCCCCCGCCCGGAATGCCGGCTGCCGCGCTGCGCGGCCGGGGCCGGATACGTCAGGACTCTGCGGGAGCATTCCCGCGGGCGCAAGGGCCTGACCTGCACAGTCGCCGGAAGCGGAGTATGTGATTCCGAAAAGCCGCAGGTCAAAGCCATGATGAACAGCGCAAATCGGTGCATGTGACATCGCCCACGTCGCTCACGGGACGGAAGTCCCGCAGTGGTGCACAGGGGTCTTTACGCTTTCCATTGGACATTGTGGACGGATCCCCCGGTGCAGCGCGGCGGGCCGTCGACGCGAAGATCCACCGGCTTGCATACTCGGGAGCGCGGTTCGGCAACCGAAGCCACCAAAACCACCTTGCGGAGGCATGGACGTGGAGTACACGAAACTCGGCGGCACGGGTCTGGACGTCTCCCGGATCTGCCTGGGCTGCATGAGCTACGGCACCCCCGAGCGCGGCAACCACCCGTGGACGCTGGACGAGGACGCCGCCCGCCCCCTGATACGCGGCGCCGTCGAGGCCGGCATCACCTTCTTCGACACCGCCAACGTCTACTCCGACGGCACCAGCGAGGAGATCGTCGGCCGGGCCCTCGCCGAGTACGCGTCCCGCGAGGAGATCGTGCTGGCCACCAAGGTGAACGGCCGCATGCGCCCCGGCGCGAACGGGGCGGGTCTGTCGCGCAAGGCCGTGCTCACCGAGATCGACGCGAGCCTGCGCCGCCTCGGCACGGACTACGTGGACCTCTACATCATCCACCGCTGGGACCCGCACACCCCGATCGAGGAGACCATGGAGGCCCTGCACGACGTGGTGAAGTCGGGCAAGGCGCGGTACATCGGTGCGTCCTCCATGTACGCCTGGCAGTTCTCCAAGGCCCAGTACACGGCGGAGCGCCACGGCTGGACGAAGTTCGTCAGCATGCAGAACCACTACAACCTCCTCCACCGCGAGGAGGAGCGTGAGATGCTGCCGCTCTGCGCGGACCAGGGCGTCGGCGTGACCCCCTGGAGCCCGCTCGCCCGGGGGCGGCTGACCCGCGACTGGGACACCGTCAGCGCCCGGCAGGAGACCGACGAGTTCGGCGGCACCCTCTACCTTGACGAGGACCGGGTGATCGTCGAGGCCGTCGCGGCCATCGCCGCACGGCGCGGACTGTCGCGGGCCCAGATCGCCCTGGCGTGGCTGCTGGGTAAGCCCGGGATCACGGCGCCGATCGTGGGCGTGGGCAAGGAGGCGCACCTGCGGGACGCCGTCGCCGCCCTGGACGTGCGCCTCACCCAGGAGGAGCTGAAGGAGTTGGAGAGCCCCTACCGGCCGCACGGCGTCGTGGGCTTCTCCTGAGCCGCCACCGTGCCGGGGCCGGGGCCGCGCCGGCCCCGGCCCCGGCCCCGGCCGCCGTCAAGGCGTGATGTTCTGGTTGAGGTGGAACAGGTTCCCGGGGTCGTACGTCCGCTTGACCTCGACGAGCCGGTCGTAGTTGCCCTTGTAGTTGGCCCGGATCCGCCCCTGGTCGTCCCCGGCCATGAAGTTGACGTACCCGCCCTCCTCCGAGAGCGGCGCCAGGGCGCGGTAGTAGTGGCGCACCCAGGCCACGTTGGCCTCGTTGGCCGCGGGATCCGGCCACATGCCGGCGATCACGGTGGCGAAGGACGCGTCGCGGTAGGCGAAGGCTGTCGCGTCCGCGGGGACGCGGTGGCAGGCGCCGTCGATCGGGTAGATGTGCACGGTCGAGTTCACGGCGGGCAGGCCGGCCGCGTGCTCGAGGTGCGCGGCGATGGCCTCGTCGGTCAGCTCGGTGACGAAGTTGGCCTTCCAGTAGTGCTGGAGGCCGGGCGGCACGAGGCCGTCGAAGGCGGTGTTGAGCGCCGGGTACGGCATCGGGCCGATGTGCTCGGCGACGACCGGCGCCATGTCGTGGAAGGGCCGCAGCGCCCGCTCGCCCTCGTCGAGCGGGCCGGCCCAGCAGCTCACGGTGGCGACGTGGACCCTGCCGTGCCGCTCCGGCGGGATGAAGGGCAGGGGCGGGGCGATCTGGAACGCCGGGAAGCTGCCCAGCTGTTCGGGGGCGTCGGCGATGACCTCGCGGTAGGCGTGCAGCACGCTGCCGGCGTCCTGGAGGTCGTAGAAGACGGGGCCGCCGTAGATGTCCTTGACCGGGCTGAGCCGGAACTGGAACGAGGTGACCACGCCGAAGTTGCCGCCGCCGCCGCGCAGCGCCCAGAAGAGGTCGTCGTACTCCTTCTCGCTGGCGACGAGGAAGCGCCCGTCCGCGGTGACGACGTCCGCCGAGATCAGGTTGTCGCAGCTGAGTCCGAGGCCCCGGCTGAGATAGCCGATGCCGCCGCCGAGGGTGAGGCCGCCGACGCCGGTGGTGGAGATGATGCCGCCGGTGGTGGCCAGCCCGAAGGCGTACGTCGCGGCGTTGACGTCGCCCCAGGTGGCGCCGCCCTCCGCGCGGGCGGCGCGTGATCCGGGGTCGACGCGTACGGAGCGCATCGCGGAGAGGTCCGCCACGACTCCGTCGTCGCAGGTGCCAAAGCCCGGTACGGAGTGGCCGCCGCCGCGCACGGCCAGGTCGAGCCCGTTCTCCCGGGCGTAGTCCACCGCGGCGATGACGTCGCCGGCGTTGGCGCAGCGCACGATGACGGCCGGCCGCCGGTCGATCATGGCGTTGTGAACCTGCCGTGACCCGTCGTAGGCCTCCTCGTCCGCGGTGATCACCGCCCCGCGCACGCGCTCCCGCAGCTGGTCGATTGAGGGCTTGCCCATGGCCGACGCTCCTCGTGCGCTGACGACGCAAGCCCGCCCGGGGGCGGGGCCCGCCTGGGGCCGGCGGTGCGGCTCGGCGCGACGCGCACCTTCCCCCGCGGGCCCGCCCGCCACCGGCACCGGCCTGATTCCACGCTACGCCGACGGGGCGGGGCCTCAACCCGGGGCCGTGGCCGGGCCGTGCGGGGGATGTTGGTCTAGACCTTGACAGGTATAGGCCAATCCGGTTCATTGCTGAGTGCGACACGCAACTCCCCCCACACAAGGAGCAGTTACGGTGATGCGACGTACCCTCGCCGCCCTGACCACCCTCACGGCCGCCGCCGGACTGGCGGTGGCGCTCCCCGCCGGCACGGCCTCCGCCGCGACCTGCGCCACGCCGTGGAGCGCCGGCGCCGTCTACACCGGCGGCATGACCGCCTCCTACAGCGGCCACAACTGGCAGGCCAAGTGGTGGACGCAGGGCGAGACCCCGGGCACCACCGGCGAATGGGGCGTCTGGGCCGACCAGGGCACCTGCGGCGGCGGCACGACCGACCCGGGCAACCCCGGCAACCCCTCCGGGTTCGTGGTCAGCGAGGCCCAGTTCAACCAGATGTTCCCGGGCCGGAACTCCTTCTACAGCTACAGCGGCCTGGTCGCCGCCCTCTCCGCGTACCCCGGCTTCGCCAAGACCGGGAGCGACACCGTGAAGAAGCAGGAGGCCGCCGCCTTCCTCGCCAACATCGCCCACGAGACCGGCGGACTGGTCTACATCGTCGAGCAGAACACCGCCAACTACCCCCACTACTGCGACACGAGCCAGCCCTACGGCTGCCCCGCCGGTCAGTCCGCCTACTACGGCCGCGGCCCGATCCAGCTCAGCTGGAACTTCAACTACAAGGCGGCCGGCGACGCCCTCGGCATCGACCTGCTCCACAACCCCTGGCTCGTCGAGCAGGACGCCGCCGTGGCCTGGAAGACCGGCCTCTGGTACTGGAACACCCAGAGCGGCCCCGGCACCATGACCCCGCACAACGCCATGGTGAACCAGGCAGGCTTCGGCCAGACGATCCGCTCCATCAACGGGTCCCTGGAGTGCGACGGCCGCAACCCGGCGCAGGTGCAGAGCCGCGTCAACAACTACCAGCGCTTCACCCAGATCCTGGGCGTCGCCCCGGGCGGCAACCTCACCTGCTGAACGCCTCGCCTGCGCGCAGCGGAACGTGCACCGTTGAACGGTGCATGACGCCGCCTCCCCCCGAGCGGCGGCCCGGGGGGAGGCCGCCGCTCGGGGTGCGGAACCCGTCGTGGAGCATGCCGATCCCCGTGACATCGCTGCTCAAGGCGGTCGTGGGGGCGGACGACGGCCTGTCCCGCCGTGCGCGCCAACCTCAGATTTCCGCCTGATTCCCGGACGGCGGCAACCCGTCGTTCACGGGTTCGTCGCCGTGGGACGGCTTGCTGGGGGCGAAGTTATCTAGACAACTTTGCCCACCCGAACGCCGCCGCGGCGGCGCCGGGGCGGAGAGGACCCAACACCGTGCCATCCCTCTCACAGGTCGCCGCATCCGGAAGCAGCGTCGCGCTCGACTCCACGACGCCTCCGCAACGCGGCGACAAACTCACCTTCACCTGGTCGACGGACGCGCCCGACCCCAAGAACTGGATCGGCGTCTACGACGGGGACCGCCAGCCGGGCAGCGGCAGCGGCTCGCTGGTGTGGACGTACGTCACCGGAACCTCGGGGAGGACGACCCTCGACACCTCCGGGCTGAGCGGCGGCCCGTACACCGTCTACCTGCTGGCCAAGGACGGCTACGGCATCCTCGCCAAGACCGAGCCGTTCACCTTCGCCGGCCCGCCCACCGGCGACCTCGTCGAGCTGCGGACCCCCAAGCCCTTCGAGGGCGACAAGGTCTCCTTCCACTGGACGACGGACGCGCCCGACCCCAAGAACTGGATCGGCGTCTACGACGGCGACCGGGTCCCCGGCAACGGCGCCTCCCTCGCCTGGGAGTACACCCCCGCGGCGTCCGGCGACATCAGCATCGACACCTCCGGGCTGAGCGGCGGGCCGTACACGGCCTACCTGCTGGCCAAGGACGGCTACGGCATCCTGGCCCGCACCGCGCCCTTCAGCTTCGTGCCGCGTCCGGTCATCCCGCGTCCGCATGCGGTCGTGGACGCCGTCACCACCGCCGAGCAGACGGCGGGCACTTCCTTCTCCGTCGCGCTCGGCGGCCTGTGGATCCGGCCCGAGGGCAATGCCGAGGGCAGCGCGACCTTCAGGCGCGCCGGCGGCGACCCGTGGCTGACCGTCGCAGCGGACGGCACCGTCAGCGGCAAGGCCCCGGCCCTCGCGCCGCGCACCCCCGGCCGGCTGGTGGTCGCCGTCACCGACAGCGCCGTCGGCGGCGACACCGTCACCGTCCAGGTGCCGGTGCGCGCGAGCAGGGACCGGCTGACGCTGAAGGTCGCCACGCTCAACCTGTGGGACGCGGGCAGCCACATCGACGGCGCGCTGGAGAAGCAGCTGCGGCTGGTGCTGACCCAGGGCCTCGACGCCGTCGCGCTCCAGGAGTGCGGTGACGACGGCGCCCAGCGGCTCGCCGCCGCGCTCGGCTGGCACGTGCACCAGGCCGGCGGCCTCGGCATCGTGAGCCGCCATCCGCTCACCGGCACCGTCGCCCCCACCGCCTCGCTGCCGGCCGCCGCCGCGACGCTGCGGCTGCCCGGCGACCGCACCGTACGGCTGTGGACGGCACAGCTGGACGAGGCCGGCTACGGGCCGTACGCGGTGCTCGCGGGCCGCACGGCCGCGCAGGTCGAGGCGGCGGAGAAGGGCACCGCACGCTACCGGCAGACGCAGGCGCTGGTGGCCGCGATGCGCCGCGACATCGCCTCCCGCGGTCCCGTCGTGCTCGCCGCCGGCCTCGCCTCGCCGTCGCACCGCGACTGGACGAGCCGGACCTCGTCCGCGCACGGGGGAGCCGGCCGGCTCCGCTGGCCGGTCACCGAGGCCCTGGAGGACGCCGGCCTCACCGACGCCTTCCGCGCCGATCACTCCAGCCCCGTGAAGGACCCCGGCACCACCTGGTCACCCGTCAGGCCGCGGCGCGAGGACGGCGGCGCGGAGCCCCAGGACCGCATCGACCAGGTCCAGTACGCGGGCCCGCTCAAGGTCGTCGAGGCGCACACCCTGGTCACCGGCTGGCCCCGGCCCGTCCCGGACACCGCAGGCAACGGCTGGCCCTCCGACCACGCCGCCGCCGTCGTCACCTTCTCCCTGTCCGCCCGCGGCTGACCCCGAACGACCTAAGGAACCTTCCCCATGACCGAGTTCAGCCGCCGCGCATTCATCGGCACCGCCGCGGGAGCCGCCGCAGCCGTCGGGCTCCCCGGCACGGCCGAGGCCGCCGGGCACGGCCCGCGGCACGGCAGCATCGACGACGTCAAGCACGTGGTGATCCTGATGCAGGAGAACCGCAGCTTCGACCACTACTTCGGCACCCTCAGCGGCGTACGGGGCTTCGGCGACCGCCAGGCGGCCGTGCTGTCCAACGGCGACCCGGTGTTCCGCCAGCCCGCCCGCGGACGCGAGGAGGGCCACCTCCTGCCGTTCCGCATGGACACCACCAAGTACAACGCCCAGAACGCCGGCGGCCTCCCGCACGACTGGGACAGCGGCCACTCGGCCGTCAACAACGGCGCCATGGACAAGTGGGTGTCCGCCAAGGGCGAGCGCACCATGGGCTACTTCACCCGCGAGGACATCCCTTACCAGTACGCGCTCGCCGACGCCTTCACCCTCTGCGACGGTTACTTCTGCTCGCTCAACGGCCCCACCGACCCCAACCGCCTCTACCTGTGGACCGGCACCGCAGGTCCCGGCGTCGACGGCACCACCGGCCCGTGGACCGACAACACCCCGGTCACCGACAACCCGGTGGCGGACTGGACGACGTACGCCGAGCGGCTGGAGGACGCGGGCGTCACCTGGCGCGTCTACCACAACCCGGACGGTTCGGACGACCGCAACGGCGACTACGACGACAACGCCCTGTCGTACTTCAAGCAGTTCCACGAGTTCCCCAAGGACGACCCGCGCTACGTCAACGCCATGACGAAGTTCGACCTGACGGCGTTCGACAAGCACTGCAAGGACGGCACGCTGCCCACCGTCTCCTGGCTGGTGGCGCCGTACCTGTTCTGCGAGCACCCCGCGGCCAGCCCCGACTACGGCGCCCACTGGGTCAACACCGCGCTGCAGTCGCTGTTCTCCAACCCCGACGTGTGGAAGCACACCGTCTTCCTGCTCATGTACGACGAGAACGACGGCTACTTCGACCACGTCATCCCGCCGTTCCCCGAGCCGGGCACCAAGGACGAGTTCGCGAACGGCAAGGCCATCGGTCTGGGCAGCCGGGTGCCGCTGTGGGTCGTGTCGCCGTGGTCGCGCGGCGGCTGGGCCAACTCCCAGGTGTTCGACCACACCTCGGTGCTGCGCTTCCTCGAACGCGTCACCGGGGTGAAGGAGCCCAACATCTCGGACTGGCGGCGCACCGTCTGCGGCGACCTCACCAGCTGCTTCGACTTCACCAAACCCGACTACAGCATCCCCGCGCTGCCGGACACCCTCGCGCTGATGGCCAAGGCGGACGCCAACAACGCGCTGCCCGCGGTGAAGGTGCCCGACCGTTCGGCCATGCCGCAGCAGGAGGAGGGGCGGCGGCCGCACCGCCCGCTGCCGTACCGGCCGTGGGCCGACGTGACCGTCGACCGCGACAAGGGCAAGGTCACCTGCAGGCTGACCAACGACGGCACCGTCGGCTACCACTTCACCGTGCTGCCCAACACGGCGCTGCCCTTCACCGGCACGCCGTTCACGGTCCCGCCGCGCTCGTCGCGCACGTACGTGTGGGACGCGGCGGACACCGACGGCCGCTATGACTTCTCCGTGCACGGCGCCGACGGCTTCGTCCGCCGCTTCTCCGGGACGGTCGTCCCCGACGGCCAGGACGACGTCGCCGTGCCGGGGGTCGCGGCCACCCTGCGGCACGACGGGCGCCCGGAGCACGCGGCCGTCGAGTTCTACCTGCGCAACGACGGCGGCACCGAGGTGGCCTTCACGCTCACGCCGAACGACTTCGCCGGCAAGGAGCAGACCGTGTGGGTCAAGGCGGGCGACCGCACCCGGGTGACCTGGCGGACCGACGGCGGCCGTTACGACGTGACCGTCACCGCGGGCACCGGCACCCGCTTCGTCCAGCGGTACGCGGGAACCGTCCACTCCGTGTGAGGCACGCCGGAGGGGACGGGAGG
>NZ_JARAVO010000325.1:0-8543 GCF_033792805.1 Streptomyces sp. PA03-1a | reverse complement strand
CGCCCCCGTGGTGCCCGGCACCCACGTGGACGGCACGGAGGCGCCCCACCACCGCGCGTGAGAGCGGGCCGCACCGAGAGCGGGCGCACCGGACGCAGCCGCCTCGTGCCCCGTCCGCCGGCAGGGGAGCGGCGCGCGGGGAGCATGGGACGGGGGAGGAGGCGGAGGTCCCGCACGCCCGCGTCGACCGGCGCCGGAAGCGCCGCTGACGGGCCCTCACGAAGTGTGCCCCCGTACGGGTGGAGCGGGCCGCGAGGGCGTGACACGTTCCGTCACCGCGGGGACCGATTGTGTGATTATTCGGCCCGCTCGGTTGGAGGTAGTGCCCCCATGACCTCAGTGACGGAACGTCAGTCCGGCCATCCCGCGGCGGAGGTGCGGACCCGATGACGATGCACACCGAGAACGAGATCGTCATCGACGCGCCCCTGCGGTACGTGTGGCTGCGGACCAACGACGTCGCCGGCTGGCCCACCCTGTTCAGCGAGTACGCCGAGGCCGAGATCATCTCCCAGGAGGGCGACACCACCCGCTTCCGCCTGACCATGCACCCCGACGAGAAGGGCCGCGTCTGGTCCTGGGTGTCCGAGCGCACCGCCGACCCGGCCACCCGTACCGTGCGGGCCCGGCGGCTGGAGACCGGGCCGTTCGAGTTCATGAACATCTACTGGCAGTACGAGGAACTCGGCCCGGAGAGCACCCGCATGCGCTGGCTGCAGGACTTCCGGATGAAGGTGGACGCGCCCGTCGACGACGAGGGCATGCGGCAACGCATCAACAGCAACTCCCGCGTCCAGATGCAGCTCGTCAAGGACCGGCTGGAGTCCCGCCGGATCCGTCCCGTCGGCACCCTGGACACCCACGCGGACACCCGCCGCGGCGGCGACATCCGCACCCTGCTGACCACCACCTCGGTCGGCACGACGGACGGGTTCTGCGGCATGGTCACCGTCGGTCCGGGCGAGGCCGTCGCCGAGCACTACCACCCGTACTCGCAGGAGCAACTGGTCGTCGTCGAGGGCGAGGTGCGGGTGGACCTCGACGGCTGCCCGCGCAGCGTCGCCGCCAACGAGGCCCTGCTCGTCCCGCGCGGGGTCCGCCACCGGCTGGTGAACACCTCCGACGCGGTGGCCCGCGCCGTCTTCTTCCTGGCCCCGCTCGCGCCGCGTCCGGAACTGGGGCACGTCGACACCGAGACCCGCGAGGAAGCCGCCGCCATCGCCCGCGCCGCCACCGCGACGGGGCCGGCGACGGAGGGCCCGGCGCCGGGCCGCGAACTGGTCGACCGGTGACCGCAGGCCGTACCGCGCGCAGGGTGGTGGTGACGGGCGTCGGAGCCGTCGCCGCCGGCGGCGTCGGGCGGGAGGCGTTCTGGGAGCGGATCGTCGGGGGCAGGCCGGCGATCCGCCGGATCACCCGCTTCGACCCCTCGCGGTACCGCTCGCGGATCGCCGCCGAAGCCGACTTCGACCCCCTCGCGGCCGGGCTCACCCCCCGGGAGATACGCCGCAACGGCCGGTTCGCCCAGTTCGCGCTCGCCGCGGCCGCCGAGGCGCTCGCCGACAGCGGGCTGCGCACGGAAGCCGAGGACACCGACCGCATCGGGGTCTGCCTCGGCACCGCCGTCGGCGCCACCGTCACCCTGGAGGACGAGTACGTGGTCGCCAGCGACGGCGGCCGCCACTGGGAGGTCAGCCCGGACCACGGCATGCCCTTCCTCCACCGGGCGATGCACCCCTCCTCGGCCGCCGCCGAACTCTCGCTGCGGCATGGTCTGCACGGTCCGTCCTCGGTCGTCTCCACCGGCTGCACCTCCGGCGTCGACGCGATCGGCTGCGCCTTCCGCACGCTGAGCGACGGCGAGGCCGACGTCATGCTGGCGGGCGCGGGCGAGGCGCCCATCTCCCCGGTCACGGTGGCCTGCTTCGACGCGATCCGCGCCACCACCGCCTTCACCGGCGACCCTGAGCGGACGCCGGCGCCCTTCGACGCCCGGCGCGACGGCTTCGTCCTCGGCGAGGGCGGCGCCGTGCTCGTCCTGGAGGAACTGGAGCACGCCCGTGCCCGGGGCGCGTCCGTCTACTGCGAGGTGCGCGGCTGGGACAACCGCACCGGCGCCTACCACATGACCGGTCTGCGCCCCGACGGCTACGACCTGAGCGAGGCGGTCATCTCCGCCATGTCGGAGGCCGGCATCGCCCCCGAAGAGCTCGACTGGATCAGCGCCCACGGCTCCGGCACGGTGCAGAACGACCGCTACGAGACCGCCGCGTACAAGCGCGCCCTCGGCGAGTACGCGCGCAAGGTCCCGGTCAGCTCCGTCAAGTCCGTCATCGGCCACTGCCTCGGCGCGGCGGGCGCCCTGGAGATGGCCGCCTGCGCCCTCGCCGTCCGGCGGGGGGTGATCCCGCCGACCGCCAACCTCCTGCGGCCCGACCCGCAGTGCGACCTCGACTACACCCCGGTCCTCGCCCGCGAACGGCGGGTGCGGCACGCACTGTCGGTGGCCTGCGGGCTCGGCGGTCTCCAGTCGGCGATGGTCTTCTCGGCCCTGGAGCCGGACCCTGAACGGGAGGCGGAGGCATGACCACACGCGCGGTCATCAGCGGACTCGGGGTCGTCGCCCCCACCGGCGTCGGCGCCCGCCCCTACTGGCGGGCCACCGTCGCCGGGCGCAACGGCATCCGGCCGATCGGCAGGCCCGACGCGAGCCGCTCCCCGGTCGTGCTGGCCGGGGAGGTCACCGGGTTCGACGCCGCCCGCTGGATCGACGACACCCTGCGCGCCGAGACCGACCGCTGGACCTGGTTCGCCCTGGCCGCGGCCGAGATGGCGCTGGCCGACGCGGCGCTGCGGCCCGCCGACCACCCCCCGTTCCACCTGTCGGTGGTCACCTCCAGCGGCTCCGGCGGCAACGAGTCCGGCCAGCGGGAGACCCACGCCCTGTGGGCACGGCAGCCCGGCCAGGCCGGCGCCCACCAGTCCATCGCCTGGTTCCACGCGGCCGGCGCCGCCCAGATCTCCATCCGGCACGGGCTGACCGGCGGCTGCGGCGTCGTCGCCGCGGACGGCGCGGGCGGCCTGGACGCGCTCAAGCACGCCTGGCGGCGGCTGCGGCGCGGCGGCAAGGCCGTGATCGTCGGCGGCACCGAGGCGCCGCTGTCGCCCTTCGCGCTCGCCTGCCAGTCCACCCTGCCCACGGTGCACCGCGGCGCCGACCCCGAACGGGCCTACCTGCCCTTCAGCCCGTACGCCTCGGGGTTCGTCCCCGGCGAGGGCGGTGCCCTGATGGTCCTGGAGGAGAAGGCGCACGCCGCCGAGCGCGGGGTGCGCGGTTACGCCGAACTGCTCGGCCACGCCGCCACGCACGACGCGCACCACCACACGGCGCCCGCGCCCGACGGCGTCCAGCTGGCCCGGGCCGTCACCACGGCGCTCGAGCAGGCCGGGCGTGCTCCCGGGGACGTGGACGTGGTCTTCGCCGACGGCGCCGGCGACCCGGCCGGGGACGCGGCCGAGGCGGCGGCGCTCCAGCGGGTCTTCGGCGACCGGCTGGCGGAGCTACCGGTGACGGTGCCCAAGGCGGGCGTCGGCCGGCTGACCTCCGGCGCCGGCGCGCTGGACGCGGTGACCGCCGCCCTCGCCCTGCGCACCGGCGTGATCCCGCCCACCCGGGGCGGCGACGCGAGGGCCGCCCGCGAGCGGTACGACGTCCGCCTGGTCACCCGCTGGACACGGCCGGAACGGCTGACGACGGCCGTGGTGCTCGCCCGCGGCACCGGCGGGTTCAACAGCGCCGTCGTCCTCGGGTCGTTGGTCGCGGACTCCTCGTATTAGCGGCGTGCCCTACGGCCTGGGAGTGAAAGAGGGAAAACCTGGAGCAATGACCGTCACGTCCACCCGGCGGGGGGCGTTGCTCCTGATGTCGGCGTCCGGAGGACGTCGTTGAACTCCCAGAGGAGAAACTCCCCATGCTGAAGAAGGCTCTTGCCTGCGCTTCTCTCGCCGTCGCGGCCACCGGCGCCGTCGTCCCCGCCGCCGTGGCCTCCGACACCTCGGGTGGGAACTACTCGCAGAACGTCAACCTGATCCCGCACCCCTGCCTGGACGTGAAGCGCATCTACGCCCTCAACCCCCTCGCCGTCGACCTGCTGACCGAGACCAGCGGCCAGCAGTGCAACGAGAAGTCGAAGGTCGTCGACGGGCACAAGTCCGCGCTGTCCGACCTGATCGACGCCGGGGCCTACCAGAACTGAGGGACCGGGTACACGAAGGGCCCGGCCCCACGGAACTCCGTGGGGCCGGGCCCTTCTCCCGTGCGCGCCGGCACGCACGAGCGGCGGCCGCCCCCGTACGCCGGGGACGGCCGCCGTGGATCCCGCCCGGATCAGTTCTGGTACGCGCCGACGTCGGCGAGGTCGGACAGTGCCGACTTGTGCGCGTCCACCACGCTGGACTTCTCGTTGCACTGCTGGCCGCTGGTCTCGGTCAGCGCGTCGAGCGCGACAGGGTTGAGGGCGTAGACCCGCTTCACGTCCAGGCAGAGGTGCGGCAGGACGTTGACGTTCTGCGAGTAGTTCCCGCCGTGGACGTCGGAGGCCTGTGCGGTCGGCGCGAGGGCCGCGGCGCTACCCGCGGCGGCCACCGCGAGAGTGGCGCAGGCGAGTGCCTTCTTCAGCATGTTGCGAAGCTCCAGAATGAGGTGCGGACGGATGGCGGGGCGCCCGGGGGCGGGCGCTGCCGTCAGACGTTGAAGCAGGCGTTGCCGGCTGTGGGGTTCAGCAGCGCGCCGACGTTGATGCCGTTGCCGCAGACGTTGACCGGGATGTTGACCGGGATCTGGATGACGTTGCCGCTGAGCACACCCGGGGAGCCGATGGCCGCACCCTCGGCCGAGGCACCGCCGCGGTCGTAGTGGCGGTCCTTGCCGCCGTCGCTTGCGAGGGCGCCGCCCGCACTGCCCATCACCGCGACACCGGCCGCGACGGTCAGCACTGCGGCCTTCGAGAGACGCTTCACGAGCTCTTCCTTTCCTTGGTCACTGACGTGCGGTCTGGTCAACGACGCGCAAGGCGGGGCGGATGCGGAGCGTCACCCGAACAGCCGCCGGAACAAGGCGTCCAGGATGGTCAGCTGATAACCAGAAACCTGGGGGGTCGTCAGATTTGCTACCGGTCAAGGAGCTCCGCAGATGCGAATTTCCTTGCGACGGACCGCCTCCGCCGCCCTGATAACTGCTCTTCCCGCCCTCGCCCTGACGGCGCCCCTCCCGAGCGCGGCGGAACCACGGCCCGGTCCTCCCGGAGCGATCCCGGACCAGTACGTCGTGACCCTGGACGACGGCACCGCGCCGCGGACCGTCCTGGACGGTCTGGGCGTCGAGCCGCTCTTCACCTACCGGCACGCGCTTTCCGGCTTCGCCGCCCGGCTCACACCGGCCCAGGCGCAGCGGGTACGCGCCGCGCCCGGCGTCGACCAGGTGGAGCAGGACGCGGTGGTCGCCATCCCGCTCGGCGAGGACGCCCCCGCCGACACCGACCTGGAGCCCCCCTACCCGGGCGACGTCCCGGGCGAGCCGTCCGGCCCCGTCGACTTCCCCGGCCCCGGCCCGCAACAGGAGGGGCCGCAGCAGGCTCCTGGCGAGGGAGTACCCCTGCCGGCGGGACCGGACGGGCAGTCACCCGGGCAGTCGCCTGAGCAGTCCCCCGACCAGGCGATGCCGCAACCGGCCGGGCCGGACCAGTCGGCTCCGGACCAGTCGGCTCCGGACCAGGCGGTGCCCTACCAGGCGGAGCCCTACCAGGCGGAGCCGGAACCGGCCGGGCCCGAGCAGTCGGTGCCCGAACAGGCCGCTCCCGAGCAGTCCGCACCGGACCCCGCGGCGCCGGGGCAGTCCGTTTCCCCGGTGCCCGGGACCAAGCCGGTCCAGGTCCCGCAGGCCCCACCCGGCCCCGCCTCGCCCTCGGCCCCCGTACCGGACTCCTCCGGACCGCGGGCGACGGGAGTGCGCAGCCTGGGCGGCTTCACGCCCTGGGGCCTGACCCGGATCAACAACCGGGCCCTCGGGGGCACCGGTTTCTCGGTGCGGTCCACCGGGGCCAAGGTCACCTCGTACATCGTCGACAGCGGCATCGAGTTCTCCCACCCGGACTTCGGCGGTCGTGCCGTGCCCGGGTACGACGCGATCGGCGACGGCCTGGACGGCGGGGACTGCAACGGCCACGGCACCCACGTGGCGGGCGTCGTCGGCGGCACCTACACCGGTGTCGCCCGCAAGACGACGCTGGTGTCGGTGCGGGTCTTCCCGTGCGTCGGGCGCACGTCGACCTCCGCCGTCATCGCGGGCGTCGACTGGGTGGCCGGGAACGCGAAGAAGCCCGCCGTGGCGAACCTGTCGCTCTCCGGGCGCTGGTCGCCGGCGGTCAACCGGGCCGTCGAGGGCCTGGCGGCGACCGGGGTGTTCCCGGTGGCCGCGGCCGGGAACGACAACCTCAACGCGTGCTTCGTCTCCCCGGCCAGCTCGCGGACGGCCTTCACGGTCGGGGCGATCGACCAGGAGGACCGCCGTGCCTGGTTCAGCAACTGGGGCACGTGCGTCGACATCCACGCACCGGGCATGGGCATCCTGTCGGCGTACCTCAACGGCAGCTTCCGCGACATGGACGGCACGTCGATGGCCGCCCCGCACGTCACCGGGATCGCCGCCCTGTACAAGGACACCCACGGGGACGCGTCCTTCACGGCGCTCAGCCAGTGGCTGACCGGTCACGCCCTGCGCAACGTGCCCATCGACGGCGGTTACGGCACCGCGCGGCTGACGGCCTACACGAACGGCCTGTGACATGGCGGGGCCGCCGGAGGACGTGACCTCCGGCGGCCCCGGCAGGTGTGACGGTTCGCGTCAGCCGTTGATGCAGACGTTGCCCGCGACCGGGTTGAGCAGGCCGATCGCGTTCAGGCCGTTGCCGCAGACGTTGATCGGGACGTTGATCGGCACCTGGATGACGTTGCCGCTCAGGATGCCGGGGGAGCCGGCGGCGATGGCACGGGCGTTGGCACCGCTGCGGCGGTTGCCGTAGCCGTAGCCGTCGAAGCCGTAGCCCTTGCCGTAACCCTTGCCGTAGCCGTGGCTGCCGCCCTTGCCGCCGCCGTCGTAGCCGCTCGCGAGGGCGGTGGTGGCGGAACCGAGGACGAGGGCACCGGTGGCGACCGTCAGGGCGACAGCCTTGGAGAAACGCTTCACTTCTGATCCTTTCGGACTGGAGGGGACCAAAGGTCGTGATCTGACCAACGACCCGATTTGTCCATGGATGCGCATGATCACCCGAATAGTCGTACCGGATTCGGATAGCACATGACGCTTCGTCAGTTATTCGGTCTCCGGGCGACCGTTCGGCGCACCAGAAGCGGCGGGGCCCGGCGGCCGATGTGACGGTGGGTCACATGGTTCTCGCTGCGATCGCACGTGCCCGACGACCTGGCGCACGCACCGTACGCGTGGTGGCCGGGCTGGCCGGAGCGGCGGTGCTGCTCTCACCGGGGTGGGCCGCAGGCCCGGCCCTGGCGGAGGCCCCGCCGGCCGCCATCGGGCCCTCCCCGTTCTGGGCGAACCCGGACAGCCGGGCCGCCCGGCAGGCCGACGCCTGGGAGGCCCGCGGCCGGACGGCGGACGCCGCGCTGCTGCGGCGGATCGCCGACCAGCCGCTGGCCACCTGGCTCGACGACCGGACCCAGGACGCCGCGGGTAAGGCCCGCCGGATCACCGCGGCGGCCGAACGCGCCCACCGCATCCCGGTGCTGGTGCTCCACAACCTCCCGCGGCGCGACTGCGTCCGCCGCCCGACCGGCGCCGCCGACGCGGCCGCCTACCGCCGCTGGATCACCGGCGTCTCCGGCGGCATCGGCGGCCGTCCGGCCGTGGTGATCCTCGAACCGGATGCGGTCGCCGGTCTGGTGGCCGGCTGCGGAGGAGCCGCCCCCGGGCCGCCCCCGGGCCGGGCGGCGCTGCTGGCCGAGGCCGTGGGGCTCCTCAAGGCACGTACCGCTACCCGAGTCTACCTCGACGCGGGGAACCCGGGGCGGGTCCCCGACCTGCGCCGGCTCGCCGCGGCGCTGCGGCTCGCCGGGATCGGCCGGGCCGACGGCTTCGCGCTGAACGTCGCCGGCTTCCACACCACCGGGGTCAGCACGCAGTACGGCGACCGGCTGTCCGGGCTGCTCGGCGGCGCCCACTACGTCATCGACACCAGCCGCAACGGCAAGGGCCCCTGGGCGGCCGTGCGCAGGAACGCGCAGTCCTGGTGCAAACCGCCGGACCGGGCGCTCGGCCCCGCACCCACGGTGCGTACCGGCAGTCCGCTGGTGGACGCCTACCTGTGGGTGAAACAGCCAGGTGAGTCCGACGGCGCCTGCCGGGGGGCGCCGCCCGCGGGGCACTGGTGGGCGGCGTACGCGCTCGAACTGGCCCGGGAGGCCGGGCGGCGGCCGGCGGCACGCGCGTTGCGACCCGCCCCCGCCGTACCCACCTGGACCCCGTCAGCGTC
>NZ_JARAVO010000324.1:0-8566 GCF_033792805.1 Streptomyces sp. PA03-1a | reverse complement strand
GAGCCGGTCCGGGGGCCCTCGAAGAAAGCACTCACATGCCCGGACGACTCACGCCCAGCCGCCCCGGACCCGCCTCCCCTGCCGCCCGGCGCCCGGGCCGGCTGCGCACCGCGGCCCTCGGAACCGCCCTCGCCTCCGTCCTCGTCCCCGCCCTCGGCGCGTGCGGCGGCGGCGCCGGCGCGTCGACGGGGAGCGCCACACTGAAGTGGGCCTCCTCCTACTTCCCCGCCCACTGGGACCCGGTGGTCTCCGGCAGCGGCGCCCAGTTCCGCGAACTCGCCCTGGTCTATGCCTCGTTGACGCGTACCGACGAGAACGGCAAGGCCGTCCCCGACCTCGCGAAGAGCTGGGAGTACAACGACAAGGGTGACGAGATCACCTTCCACCTCCGCCCCGGCCTGAAGTTCAGCGACGGCGAGCCGGTCGACGCGGCGGCGGTCAAGGCGGCGATCGAGCGGGCCAAGAAGCAGAAGAACTCGGCGCTCTTCGGCGACCTGACCTCGATCGCGTCGGTGGACGCCAACGGTCTGGACGCGGTCGTCCACCTGACCCAGGTCGACTACCAGATACCCCAGTTGCTCGGTGAGCGCGTCCTGCAGATCGCCAGCCCCAAGGCGGCCGCGGCCCCGCAGAAGCTGGACCAGCACCCCGTCGGCGCCGGTCCGTTCGTGGTGGAGCAGCTGATCCCCGGCACCAAGGTGCTGCTCAAGAAGAACCCGGACTACTGGGACGCGAAGAACATCCACATCGACGACGTGGAGCTCACCTCCGCCCCCGACGCGTCGACGGTCGTCTCCGGCCTCCAGACCGGCGTCTACAACTTCGCCGACCTCGAACCGAGTCAGGCGGAGGCCGCCGAGAAGGCCGGCCTGGACGTCTTCGTGCAACCCGGCTTCAACGCCTCGAACCTCAGCCTCAACGTCAACAAGGCGCCGTTCGACGACGACAGGGTCGTCGACGCCGTCCGCCACGCGGTCGACCGCAAGGAGTTCGTCGACAAGCTGACCTTCGGCTACGGCGAGGCGACCGACCAGCCCTTCCCGCCGGGGTACCTGGCCTACGACCCGACGTCCCGGGACCCGTACCCGTACGACCCGGCGACGTCCCGCAAGCTGCTCGCCGAGGCCGGCCACAAGGCGGGCGACGTCAAGCTCGACCTCGTCATCCCGGCGGAGGACCCGCAGGCCGAGATCGTGCAGGCGCAGCTGGCCGCGGTCGGCATCACCGTCCGCATCGAGGTCGACAAGAACTGGGCCACCCCGTTCTTCGCCAAGGACCTGACGTTCTCGCTCTACGGCACCACGGGGCGGGACTCAGCGGTGCAGACCCTCACCGCGCACTTCGGCCCCAACGGCCCGCTGAACCTGAGCACTCCGTACGAGCCGGCCGGCTTCGACGCTGCCGTGGCGAAGGTCCGCCGCACGCCGCTGGACTCCCCCGACTACGTGGGGAACCTCCAGGCGGCGACCCGCGCCGGGCTGAAGAGCAAGGCCCTGGTCTTCACCTACTCCTCGCCCAACCTCTTCGCCAAGAGCAAGGCGATCTCGGACCTGCCGAAGAACCCGGCCCACATCGACTGGACCGGCGTGACCATCGCCGGCGGCAGCTGACCATCGTCCACCACCGAAGGGGAGGCAACCTCATGACGACGACCGCCGCGCCGGTCGCCCTCACCCCCCGTCGCGGCGTCGCCGCGGCCAGGGCCCGGCACGCCGCGGGCCGGGTCCTGGCCGCCCTCGCCCGGTCCGTCGCGATCATCGTGCCCGTGTTCCTGGTCGCGACCTTCGTGACCTTCGCGCTGCGGGCGCTGAGCGGGCTCAGCCCCGCACGGATCCAGCTGGGCGAGGACGCGACACCGCAGGCCATCGCCCGGGTCGAGGCCCAGTGGGGGCTCGACCGGCCGTTCCTGGTCCAGTACGGGGACTGGCTCGACGGCATCCTGCACGGGCGGCTCGGCACCAGCTGGGCCAACGGCGCCGACATCTCCACCCTCATCGGGCTCGGCCTGGGCGTCAGCCTCTCGGTCGCGACGCTGGCCCTGCTCATCGGGGTGGTCGTGGGCTTCGCGCTGGGCACGGTGGCGGCGCTGCGCAGCACCACCTGGATCGACCGTGCGATCACCGGATTCGTCACGGTCATCTCGGTGATGCCGGCGTTCGTGGTGGGCATCGTGCTGGTCGTCGTCTTCGCCGTCGGTCTCCACTGGTTCCCCTCCGGCGGCTACGTCCCGGCGGAGCAGGGCGTCGGGCCGTGGCTGGCGCACATCACCCTCCCGGCGATCGCGCTGAGCTTCGACGTGGTCGCCGACGTCGCCCGCCAGCTGCGCGCGGGCCTCGTGGCGGCCCACCGCGAGAACTACGTCACGGGCGCGGTGGTGCGCGGCCTGAGCCCGCGGCGGATCTTCTTCGGTCACGTCCTGCGCAACGGCCTCGGACCGGCGCTCGCCACCCTCGGACTGAAGTTCCCGGCCCTGGTGGGTGCCTCCGTCGTCACCGAATGGATCTTCGGTCTGCAGGGCTTCGGCAGGTTCGCCAACGACGCCGCCCAGGCCGGGGACGTACCCGCCGTCCAGGGCGTCCTCGTGGTGTCGATCGTCCTGGTCGTCTCCTTCAACCTGATCGTCAACCTGGTGCTGGCGCGCGTGACGCCGGCGTCCCAGCGGGGGGTCTGACCATGGTGCGCCGCGTCCTCTCCCTCACCTCCGGCCGGATCGCCGCGGTCGTCCTGACCGTGATCGCGCTGCTGGCGCTGCTCGGTCCCTGGCTCGCACCGCACGATCCCCTGGCCACCAGCGACAACACCCTGGCCGCCGCCTCGGGCTCGCACTGGCTGGGCACGGACTACCTCGGCCGTGACGTCCTCAGCCGGCTCCTGGACGGCTCGCGCGTCAGCGTGCTCGGTTCGCTCGAAGTCGCCCTGACGGCCCTGGTCGTCGGCGCGGTGCCCGGCATCCTGTCCGTCTACTGGGGCCGGGTCTTCGAGTGGGCGACCCTGCGCCTGGCCGACACGCTGGTCGCCCTGCCCTTCCTGCTGTTCGCCGTCGCCGTGGTCGCGCTCCTCGGCAACGGCCTCACCCAGGCCATGCTGGTCACCGGCGTGCTGGTGTCACCGCTGTTCTACCGGGTGGCCCGCGCCGCCACCCTGGCCGTGGCGCGCTCGCCGTACGTGGAGGCGGCGCTCGTCTCCGGTGCCTCGACGGGCTGGATCGTACGCCGCCACGTGTGGGGCAAGATCCTCCCGCCGGTCGCGGTCGCGCTCGCCCAGACCATCGGCGTGGGTTTCGTGATCGTCTCCAGCCTGACCTTCCTCGGCATCGGCGTGCAGCCGCCGGCGCCCACCTGGGGCGGCCTGCTCGCCTCGGACCTGGGCTACCTCAGCCACCAGCCGTGGGCCCCGGTGGCCCCCGCCCTGCTCATCATGGCCACCGTCTGGGCGAGCAACCTGCTCGCCGACGCGATCCGCGACGTCTCCGGCGAGGCGGGACGCGCACTGCTCGACCGCCGCAGGGCCCGCGCCAACCGCCTCGACAAGCCCGACCCCGCCCCCGCCGGAGGTGCGTGATGACGACCGTGTCCGAAGGACTGCTCCCCTTGCCTGCCCCGGACGCCGCGCCGGGCACCCCGGCACCGCCGGTGCTGTCCCTCCGCGGCGTGCGCATCGGCGACCGCGCGGGCGACCGCGAGATCGTCCACGGGGTGAGCTTCGAGCTCGCACCCGGTGAGGCGGTCGGCATCGTCGGGGAGTCCGGCAGCGGCAAGACCCTCACCTGCCGCGCGGCACTCGGCATCCTGCCCGCGCACTTCGAGGTCACCGGTGGGTCGATCGAGATCGACGGCACCGACATCGCCACCCTGACACGGGCTCGGTGGACGGCCCTGCGGGGCGCCACGATCAGCGCGGTCTTCCAGGACCCGGCCTCCTACCTCAACCCCTCGATCCGGGTCGGCCCGCAGATCGCCGAGGTCGTGCGCGCCAAGAAGGGGCAGCGGCGCCGCGAGGCCCGCCGGCGGGCCGTCGAGCTGCTGCGGACGGTGCAACTGCGCGATCCGGAGCTGGTCTACGGCAGTTACCCCCACGAGCTGTCCGGGGGCATGCTCCAGCGCGTCCTGATCGCGGCGGCGATCGCCGCCGGCCCGCGGATCCTCATCGCCGACGAGGCCACCACCGCCCTCGACGTCACCGTCCAGGCCGGGATCCTCGACATGCTCGCCGAACTGCGCGAACAGGCGGGGCTGGCCCTCGTCGTCGTCTCCCACGACCTCGCGGTCGTCGCCCAGCTCTGCGACGAGGTCGTCGTCCTGCGGGAGGGCGTGGTGGTCGAGCAGGGCCCGACCCGCGCGGTGCTGCACGACCCGCGGCACGAGTACACCCGTCTGCTGATCGCCGAACACGAGCAGTACGGCCTGGACACGTTCCTCACCGTGAAGGAGGACGCATGACGACCGGCGAACCGCCGCGGACGGCGCCGGCCGACGGTGCGGACCCCGCCGGTCCCGTGCTGGAGATCACCGGCCTCGACGTGCACTACGGCCTGCGCCGCCGGCGCCGCCAGGCACTGCGCGGGGTGTCCCTGACCGTCGCGCCCGGCGAGGCCGTCGGCCTCATCGGCGAGACGGGATCCGGGAAGTCCACCCTGGCCCGGGCCGTGCTGGGCCTGGTGCGCGCCTCGGCCGGGTCGGTCGTCGTCGGCGGGGAGGACGTCGCCCGGCACGGCCCACGCCGGTGGCGCGCCCTGCGCCGCCGAGGCGTCGTCCAGTACGTCTTCCAGGACCCCCTGCGCAGCCTCGACCCGGACCTCACCGTCGAGGAGTCCCTCACCGAACCGCTGCTCCTGCAGGGCGTCCCACGCGAGGAGGCGGCCGACCGGGCGCGGGCGTTCCTCCCCCGCGTCCGCCTGCACGACGAGCTCCTCGGCCGGCTGCCCGGGGAGCTCTCCGGCGGGCAGCGCCAACGGGTCTCGGTGGCCCGGGCGCTGGTCACCGGACCGCGCCTGGTCATCCTCGACGAACCGGTGAGCGCCCTCGACGCGGCCAACCGCGTGCAGGTCCTGGAGATCCTCAAGGAGCTGCGCGCTTCCGGAGTGGCCCTGGTCTTCATCTCCCACGACCTCGGCTCCGTGGCCGGGGTCTGCGACCGCCTCGCCGTGCTCTACCAGGGCGAACTGGTCGAGGTCGGCACCACGCACGACGTCGTCAACCACCCCCGCCATCCCTACACGCGCCTGCTCGTCGGCTCGGCGCCCACCCTGCGTTCCGCCCCGGCGGACCGGGCCGAACGCGAAGCGCTGCGCGCGCTGCTGCGCACCTGACCCCACGACAGACAGGAACAGCCACCATGTCCCGCAGGATCCACCTCGCGCTCCACCCCTACGGCGTCGGCGGCCCCGGCCAGCACGGCCTGTGGAAGGACGCCCGCGTCGCCAAGAACGCCAGCACCGACATCAACTACTACATCGCTCAGGCCAAGGCGGCCGAACACGCCCTCTTCGACGCCCTGTTCATCGTCGACAGCCAGTTCATCAACGCCACCTACCCCGCCCACTACCTCAACCGGCTGGAGCCGCTGACCCTGCTGTCGGCGGTCGCCACGCACACCCGTCACGTCGGGCTGGTCGGCACGGCCAGTTCGACGTACAACTCGCCGTTCAACCTCGCCCGCCGCTTCGCCTCGCTGGACCACATCAGCGGCGGCCGCGCCGGCTGGAACGTCGTGACCAGCTTCGACACGGGCACCTCCAGGAACTTCGGGTTCGACGAGCACCTGGACTACGCCTCCCGTTACGGCCGCGCCCTGGAGTTCGTCAAGGTCGCCCGCGGCCTGTGGGACTCCTACGAGGACGACGCCTTCCCGGCCGACGTGGAACGGGGCGTCTTCCTCGACCCGGCCAAGCTGCACGCGCTCGACCACGAGGGCGAGCACTTCAGGGTCGCCGGCCCCCTCAACCTGTCCCGGTCCCCGCAGGGCCAGCCCGTGATCTTCCAGGCCGGCGTCTCCGAGGAGGGCCGCGACCTGGCCGCCCAGGTGGCCGAGGGCATCTACGCGCCCGGGGGCACCCTCCGGCAGGCGCAGGAGTACTACGCCGACATCAAGCAGCGCACCGCTTCCTACGGCCGCGACCCCGACCACATCAAGATCTTCATCCACGGCGGTCCGGTGGTCGCCGCCACGGACGAGGCGGCCCGGCGCCGCGAGCGGGAGATCTTCGAGGAGGACAACGACTTCGACCGCAACCTCGCGCTGCTGGGACGTTCCTTCGGCGCCTACGACTTCAGCGTGCACGACCTGGACGCGCCCTTCCCCGACGTCGCGCACCTCGCCGAGAAGGGCGGACGCACGGGCGCGGCCAGGATCATCGAGCGGGCCCGGGCGGAGAACCTGACCCTGCGCCAGGTCGCCCAGTCGGCCAACGAGTTCCGCACCTCCCCCTTCGTCGGGTCGCCGCGGACCGTCGCCGGCACCATCGAGCAGTGGTTCGACGCCGGCACCTTCGACGGCATCAACCTCGCCTTCCGCACCACCGACGAGCTCGAACTCTTCGTGGACGGCGTCGTGCCCCTCCTCCAGCAGCGCGGCCTGTTCCGCACCGCGTACGAGGCCGACACCCTGCGCGGCAACCTCGGCCTGCCGGTCCCCGCCAACCGCCACACCCACGAGCGCCTGCTCGTGGCAGACTGAGCACGGGACGGGACGGACAAGGCCATGACCACCGAGCACCCGCGCCTGCGACTCGGCTTCCTCACCCACGTGCAGGGCCGCGACGACGACCCGGTCCGCACCTACCGCAACGCCCTGGAACTTTTCGTCGCCGCCGACGAACTCGGCTTCGACGCCGGCTGGGTGGCCCAGCACCACGTCTCCCTGGGCGGCGGGGGGCTGTCCTCGCCCTGGACGTTCCTCGCCCACGCCGCGGCACGCACCACCCGGATCCGGCTCGGCACCGCCGTCACGATCCTCCCGCTGGAGGACCCGATCCGGCTCGCCGAGGACGTCGCCACCGTCGACACCCTCAGCGGCGGCCGCGTCGAGATCGGCGTGGGCAGCGGCTACAACGGCCTGGAGTACGCCGCCTTCGGCCGGGACGTCGCCCGCAAGCGCGAACTGACCAGCGAACACCTCGACGTACTGCGCAGCGCGCTGGCACGTGAGGAGGTCGGCGCGCCCGGCTTCCGCATCCAGCCGGCCGCCGGCGACTTCGGCGACCGCATCTGGCAGGGCGCCTTCAGCACGCAGGGCGCCGCGTACGCGGCGGCCGCCGGGTCGAACCTCCTGCTCAACCGGGCGGCGTACGGCTTCGACTCCCCGACCGACGCGGTGCAGCGCCCATGGGCGGACGCGTACCTCGACGCCTGGGACCGGCCGCGCCGCCCGCGGATCGGGCTGTCACGGTTCGTGTTCCCGGCCAAGGACCGGCGGACGGCGCTGGGGCAGATCGGCGAGGACGTCCACCGGGCGGCGCTGCGCATGGCGGAGGGCGGCGCCTTCCCGAAGGGCCTGCAGCTGGACGAGGCGCTGCGCCGCTTCCACTCCTTCTTCGGGCATCCCGAGGAGATCGTCGCGGCGCTGCGGCGGGAGCGGGTCCTGCCGGTCGCGACCGACCTGATCACCCAGTTCAACCCCGCCGTCCCCGACCACGACGCGGCGTTGCGCGCCCTGGAGCTCATCACGACCGAAGTGGCGCCGGCGCTGGGCTGGCGGCGCGCGTCCGAACCCGAGCCCCGGCCCGAGCCGGCAGGAGTCTGAGATGACCGAGCAGACCGACCGCATCGACCACGCCGACCACACCGACCACCACGGCCCCGAGGGCCTGCTCGTCCGCGGCACGGTCGTCGTGGTGCCGGGCCGCGGCGAGACACGGGCGACCTACGCCCGCTTCGCGCGGCGGCTGGCCGCCGACGCCTACCGCGTACGGGTCGTCGACCCCCCGGAGCCGGACGCGGACGACCCGGCCGGTTCCCTGACCCGGTTCGACGAGCGCCTCGCGCACGCCGTCGAGGGCACCGCCGCCGAGGGCGCGCCGGCCACCCCCGTCGTCCTGGTGGGCGCCGACTCCGGCGCCGTCGCCGTCGCCGCGCTCCTGGGCCGCCCCGGCCGGGCCGGCGTCCGGCCGGACGGCGTCGTCCTCGCAGGGCTTCCCGGCCGTGCGGCCCCTGCCGAGGACGGCGGCTGGGACGGGGAGCTCGACGTGCGCACGTCCTGCCCCACCCACCGCGACACGCTCACCCGGGACCCGCGCGTACGCCGGGGCTCGCTGGGCGAGGCGGTGCCCGACGCCCTGCTCACAGCCGCGTACGAGGCCGAACTCGCCCCGCCCGCGCTCTTCCTCGCCGGTGACGCCGACCCGCTCGCCGATCACGACGCGCTCGCACGCGCCGCCAAGTCCCAGCGCCGCGCCCGGCTTTCGGTCGTCCGAGGCGCCCACCACGACGTGCTCAACGACGTACAGCACCGCTCGGTGGCAGCCGAGGTCGTCACCTTCCTGGAGACGCTGCGCAACGGTCTGGTGCCCGTCGTGGCCGCCGAATCCAGCACCTGGTGACCGCGCCGAGGTCCCCGCTCGCCCCCACCC